>DATMBL010000405.1:0-5658 GCA_035559295.1 Candidatus Eiseniibacteriota bacterium | reverse complement strand
CACCACAATCGTCAGATATTGATGGGCGCTGCGGATCCGAGGCGGGATGGGTATGCGGTCGGTTACTGACGTCCAATACGCGCGCGACAACTCACCGATGGGCGATTTTCGGGAGGGCGGATGGAGATACGATACGGTCTGATCAGCTCTGATTCGCATGGCCAGTTGGGCAAAGACGCCTACACGAGCCGCATGTCAAAAGCCAAATGGGGCGGAAGGATTCCGCAGATCGTCGAAGTTCGCGAGGAGAAATTCGACTACCCCGTGGAGCGCTGGAGCGTCAACGGCGAGATTCAAAAGGGGAATGTCTGCAACTGTCCGACGGCTATGAAAGTGCGGGGCTACTATCCTCAGCGCTGGGAAGAAGTCCCGCTCGAAGTCTACGATCCGGCGAGCCGGCTCAAGGCGCTCGACAGAGACCGCGTAGATGCGGAAGTTCTTTTCCCGAACGGTCCGGGCGGGACTTTCCTGTACGGCGATCCGGAGTTCGAGCTCGCTTGCGTGAGGGCTTACAACGATGCGCTTGCCGAATACCGCGAGGTAAGCGACCGCTTCATCCCGCTCGCGGTCATACCTTACATGAGTCCGATCGAGACCGTCGTTGCCGAGGTCGAGCACGCGGTGTCAGCCGGGCACGGCGGCATCAACATCCTGGGGGATCCCAGCGTCGCGGTCAAAGGACAAAAGAATTTGAGCGATCCGTCGTGGGACCCGCTTTGGGAGGCGTGCCAAGCATTGAACGTCGGGATTCACTTGCACGCATCCGCCGGGCTCGCCGGCAAACTTTCGCTTCCCCAATGGAAGGGATACAGCCGGCGCCAGGCGCATACGGTCTCCACGCTGCGCAACTTCTGCACCGCGACCCAGATCATTCCCTTTTTGATCTACTCGGGCGTTCTCGAACGATTTCCTCGCTTGAGTTGGGTTTTCGCCGAGACCGGGCTTGGCTGGGTGAGTTCGGTTCTGGAGGCGTGCGACCACGAGTGGGAACGGCGGCGACTCTGGACCGAGGGAATAACCGCGCGACCAAGCGAGCTGTTTCGACGGCAGGTCTACGTCGATTTTTGGTTCGAAACGGTAGGGATCGAGCTCCGGGACTTTATCGGCTTGGATAATATTTTGTGGGAGTCTGATTTTCCGCATATCACCTCGACCTATCCAAATTCGTGGAGCGCCGTAGAGCGCTCGCTCGCCGGCGTGGCGAAAGAGGAGCAGGAAAAAATCCTCTTTCGTAACGCGGCGCGGCTTTACCGGCTGAACTAGGCGCAGGCTCCGAGAGACACGCAAGCCAATGCAACTGAAGTACGGTTTCATCAGCGCCGACGATCACGTCATGGAACATCCCGACGTTTGGACGTCGCGGATGTCGCGGGCGAAGTGGGGCGACAGGATTCCCCACCTCGAGCGGCAGGCCGATGGCAGCGACGCTTGGATCGTTGCCGGCCGGCACGTCCCTCTTCCGGATTTCTGCCGCGCCGAAGGCGCTCCTAAAACCCGCACCGGCGAGCCCAGACGGTGGGAGGAGGTGCCCCCGGCGCTCTACAGTGCTCCGCACCGCCTGCAAGCAATGGATCTCGACCGGATCGACTGTTCGGTGCTCTATCCGAGCGTGGGCGGGTTGGCGGGAGAAAACCTCGGTCGGATCGAGGATCTCGATCTTCAGGCGGCCTGTGCGCGGGCCTACAACGACTGGCTCATCGAGGAATGGGCTCCCGTCAGCCCGCGTTTCGTACCGCAATGCGTCGTCCCCCTCTGGCCGATGGAACGCACATGCGCGGAAATCAAGCGCGCCGTTGCCAACGGGCACAAAGGAGTCGTCTATCCTGCATCGCCGATGGAGCTGCGGGACGTGCCGCACATCAACGAGCCCGCGTACGATCCGCTTTGGAGCGTGTGTCAGGAACTGAACGTGCCGATCTGTTTTCATGCGGGAGCGTCGCCCAAGATCCGACTTGACCCCGGCGAAGCTTTGACGGGGCCGCTAGCCGCCGCCTTCAGCAGCATCGCCCGCTCGGTGAGCTCGATAGCCGTGGTGGCCAACTTTCTCTTTTCCCGCGTGCTTTACCGTTTTCCGAACTTGAAGGTCGTATTCGCGGACGGCTCCATCGGCTGGGCCGCGTACGAGCTGGAATACGCCGATTATCAATCGGCGGCCGACGGCTTACAGGCGGAAGGCTACGCGCTCAAACCGTCGGAACTATTTCAACGCCAATGTTACCTCACGTGCTCCTACGACCGCGTGAGTCTTCGGGTGCGCCGCTACGTCGGCGTTGCCAACATTCTCTGGTCAAGCCATTTTCCGCTGCCGACGTCGACCTGGCCCGATACCGGGGAAAAAATCGCGGCGGCCTTCAATATCCCGGCAGAAGAACGCGATCGGATTCTCTGGCGGAATGCGGCTGCGCTCTATGCGCTTTCATGATGACGGCACAAAGGAGGAAAGTATGCGTCCCAAAATCAGACACATCGCCGTGATGACGAAGAACCTTCCGAAAATGGTCGATTTCTATCAGAAGGTTTTTGGCCTCGAACCGAAGCGGGGCTTCGGCGGCGCCATCTACATGTCGGACGGCGATGTCAACATCGCGTTGATCGAAATCAAGCGAGAAGAGCAACAGGAAGGCATCAATCACTACGGCTTCGAGGTCGACGATCTCGAAGAAATCAAGCGCAGATTACGAGAGGCGGGCTTTTCGGCCGAGATCGACTCGAAGTCGGACAAAGACTCCGACCACCGGGTGAAAGATCCGGACGGCAGGTGGGTCGATCTCGCCGTCGAACGCCGCTGGCCCAAGTAGGGTTCGAAACGACCGTCGAACACAATCACTTGGAAGGAGGATCGACCATGGGCGTCGAAATAATCGATCTCATTCAGTTGGCGCATCAGGAGAAGCGCCGTAAAGTCATTTTCAATACTCCCCGTTACCATGCATGGGTGCACTACTATCCAAATCCCGGCGACAAGGACGACATGCACTGTCACAACGCGGACCAAACGTTCTACGTCATCGAAGGCCAATGTACGATGCATTTTCCCGACGGGGGGCAGGCGGTCATGAAACCGGGAATGGTTGCGACCATCACCGGCGGATCGTTCTACCAGTTGGAAAACAGCGGTGACGGTCCGATGATACTGATGGGGAATCGCTCGGGGCCTTCGGAGGCGATCCAGCACATAAACTACGAGCTCCGAAAGGACATCAAGAAGCTCAGCAAGGAGGAATTAGAGAAGGCCAACATTCCTCACAACGCGATGCAAAGAAGGAGTTGACCGATGCGAACCGATAGCGCGGATGTGATTACGAAACGCCTGGCCCTTGTCCTCTGCATCGCCTGGGTCGGCTTGGCGCCGAGTTGGTTGTGGGCCGAGTCGGATTTTTACCGCGGTAAGCTCATTACGTTGATTCAGGACAGCACGCCTGGCGGCGTGGGCCAGCTCCGGACCCAGGCATTAATCCCGGTTCTGCAGAAGCACATCCCCGGCAACCCAAAGATCGTGGTCCAGTTCATGCCGGGCGCGGGGGGCAGAAAAGCCGCAAACCATCTCTACAACACCGCGCGTAAGGACGGCTTAACCATTGCGCGCGTGAGCAGCGGCCTGGTGAGCGGCGCGATTCTCGGCCTTCCGGGGGTCCAGTACGATATTGACAGGTTTATCTATCTCGGTTCGGGGCTGAGCAAGGGTTCGCACGTTTTTTTCACCAGAAAAGAGGTCGGTCTCGACAGCCTCGGCAAATTGAAGGGCGCTAAAGGCTTAAGGGTCGGCGGACAATCGGTGGGCCATTCAAACTACGTTGCCGCTCGGCTGTTCGCTTGGCTTTTGGATCTCAAAGAACCGCGCTTCGTGGTCGGCTTTTCAGGCGCCGATATGGATGCGGCACTCCTCCAAGGAGAGTTGGACGCGCGCGCCAACAGTGCCGAAACCGTCGTTCAGCGTACCCCCAATTTCATAGATGACCGCCTAATGCATTTTCACGGCGTGGCGGAGTTTCCCTTTGGTTTTCGTTTCAATCACCCGGCGTTCGCCCGCCTTCCCGCGCTCCACACGCTCGCAAGCACCGAGAGAGAAAAGAACGTCGTCCGCATGTTCGCTGCCTTCATGCAATTCACGCAGGCTTTCATCCTGCCTCCCGACACTCCCAACGAGCAAGTGACGATTTTGAAGGATGCTTTCAGGAAATCATGGAAGGATCCGGAATTCCATGAGAACTGGAAGAAATTGACGCATGCGGAGGCTTCCCCGCTCATGCCCGAAGAACTGGAGGCGCTGATAAAGGCGATCCCAAGGGACCCGGAAGACGTCAAGCTTTACAATCAGCTCGCCGGAGCCGACCCTTTGCCGAAGCGCTGAGCGCATCGATGGATGGCCAATCTCTCCTTCCGTGTTGCACGGAACAGCAATCGCTTTGCTTGTGGAAACCCACTTCGGATAACCATGACATACGAAAGACAGTCAGGAGGACCGTATGCCGAAGATTCGTCACATCGCCATCGCAAGCTCGCAGCGGGAAAAGCTCGCCGAGTTCTATAAGAAAGCTTTTGGCATGAAAGAGGTGCAGGGCGAGGGCGGCGCTATCTACCTCTCCGACGGTTCGATCAACCTGGCCCTGAATCCGCAGTATCCCGGCCGGGAAGCGGGTCTCTATCACTTCGGCTTCGAGATTGAAGATCTCGAAGCCTTGAAGATAAAGCTCAAAGATGCCGGGGCGGGAAGCGAAGTCCAGCGGCGGCCGCGAAATCGTGAGGCGGAGTACCGGGTGCTCGATCCTGACGGTAACCCGATTGACCTCTCGACGCACGGCTGGCCGGTTTAAAGCGGCCAAAACGAGCCGGAGGAAAACAAAGTTCGCGCAGCTCGCTCGCTGCGCGCAACAGCTTTAGGAGACCCTATGCCAAGAATACGCCATCTGGCCATCGTAACTTCGAATCGTGAGCGTCTGGTGAAATTCTACACGACCGCATTCGGGATGAGGGTTATCTACGGGCGCGCGACAAGCACCCACCTGTCCGACGGTGATTTTAATCTCGCCATCGTCGATCAAGGAGCGGATCTCAAACCCGGCCTGTATGCCCTTGGCCTCGACGTGAATGACGTCCAGGAGCTGGCGGGCACACTTAAAAGCGCCGGGGCATCTTCAGAGCTTATGCCGATGCCCAAAGACCACGACGCCGAATATCGCGTTTTAGACCCGGACGGCAATCGACTCGACCTCGCGATCCACGGCTGGTGCGTGGTTTAAAGCAGTTGCGCTATTTACTTTTGAACAGGCGGTCGACCGGCAAGCCTTTGCCTCGCTCCTCGAATAGTTGGCCGAGCCCATTGGTCGCGAGTTTTTGACTGTCCACGTTCACCGACGGGCCCTTGGCCGGACCGGTGATCTTGAGCGGCACAACGATTCGCCCCTGCTTCTTGAAGGTCGTAACGCCGTCGCGCTGCTCTTTCGCCATGCCGATCAGGCCGGTGATCTGCTCGATCCTCTTGGTCAAATCCACATTGGTGAGCTCGCCGTCCCGCGCTTCAAGCCGGCCGTTCCCGCGCATGGCTCGAACCGGAGAAGCACCCCCTGTTGGCACGGATAACTGAAGCTCGCCGGTGACGTTTCCTTTGAACGCCCGGCGATCGTTCACGTGGACACCGTTGAGTCTCGCTTGGACCTG
>DATMBL010000404.1:0-14050 GCA_035559295.1 Candidatus Eiseniibacteriota bacterium | reverse complement strand
CCCGCCACGCCGGGACTGAACTGCGGCGAGGGGAAGCGCGGCCAAAGAGTGGGCACGAGAAAACGAGGAGGCTCCGGCGCCGCCGGAGCCTCCTCAACGCTGCCGGATGGGCGCTAGGCGGCGGCGGCGCCAACCTTCGGGCGCCATTTTTCGAAGCGGGCTTCGAGCCTCGAGAGCAGTTCCATCGAGATCATGCCGCTGATGGCGAAGATGAGCACGCCGACGAAAACTTTGTCGGTTTGGAAGGTCGCTCCGGCGACGGTGATCATAAAACCGATGCCCGCGGTTGCGGCATAGAGCTCGCCCACCATGACGCCGATCAAGGCGCGACCGACGCCGAGGCGCAAGCCGGTGATGATGAACGGCAAGGTTGACGGGAGGACCACGGTTTTGAAGATCTGCCATTCGCTGGCGCCGAAACTCCGCGCCGCGGTCAGTAAGTTGTAAGGCGTGGTCTTGACGCCGTCTCGGCTGTTGATCAGGATCGGAAAGACCGCGCCGAGAAAGATGATGCCGATCTTCGAAAGGATGCCGATCCCGAGCCAGATGATCACCAGCGGGAGGAGGGCAACGCGCGGCGTTGCGTTCATGGCGTTGACGAACGGGTCGAAGATGTAGGCCATCTTCTTGTACCATCCGGTCGCGATTCCAAACGGCACACCGACGATCACGGAGAGCAGATAACCCCAGCCGAATTCGATGCCGCTTACGCGCAGGTCGTTCCAGATCTCACCCGACGCAAACAGCTGCACCGCCGCCTTCCATATCAATGACGGCGCGCTCATAAACATCGGATTGATGAGCTGGAACGTGTTGCCGATCAGCTCCCAGATCGTGAGAAACAGGATGACGGAACCGCTCCCGAGGAGGAACTTCTCGTTGTTGAGATAAAATTTGTAAAGGGCCGAAGCTTCCGCGACTCGAACGTCCAACAGGACTTCTTCTTGAGTCTGTTCAGCCATGTAATGATCCCTCCCTGTTCTATGCGCAACGATCGACTCAGAGCCAGCGAACCAGTAACAAAACCCCGTCACCTTGTCAACGCTTTGCCTCTACGACCAAAGTCGCTACCGCGGTTGCTCAACATCGTCCGGAGATCGAGCACCCTGTACATTGCTACTCTAGATGAAAGCGGATTACGGGAAAAGCCCCCCTGGCAAACAATGACCACGGTTGCGGGGGGCAACAAAACCTTGACAATCGTTTAGGTATTAAATAATTTACCTCAAACTTTCTTCCGCCGTTTGGGAGCGCCTGAATGAAACTCCTGTTTATTACGCCGCCCATGGGGAACTGGGCCCCGTGGGGCGACCGGCATCTGGCGGCGAACGCCCTCCATGCCCAACTCGCCGCTTTTATTCGGGAAAAAAAGGCTGCGGAGACCGAAGCGCTGGATTGTCGCGCCCTCGGCCTGAGCGAAGACGCGATGGTCGAAGAAGTCCGGCGCAGGCGCCCCGATGTGGTCTTCTTTGGCAGCATCATTCCGGCGGCGGGCGGCGCCGCCCAGCTCAATCGCTTCCATGCGGCGATGAAGCGAATCAAAGACGCGGCTCCCGGAATCGTAACCGTGGGCGGCGGTCTCATGTATACCGCGATCCCGCAGAAGATCATGGCCGACAACCCGCAACTCGATTTTGCGATCGCGGGCGTGTTCGGCGATAACGAATATCCGCTCTGGGAGTTGCTGGAGGAACTCCAAAAACCAGCGCCGCGATTCGATACCATCCAGGGCCTCGCGTTTCGTTCGGGCGATCGCGTGGTTCTCAACCCTCCGCGCGAGCTGATCCGCGACCTCGACGAGCTGCCGATACCTGCTTACGATCTCTTCCCGATGGATCGTTACTTTGGCTACTCGGTGATTCCCAACTACAACGAAGCCGTGACCTCGCGCGGCTGCGAAGGCGCCTGCCACTTCTGTTACGAGTGGTGGCTCGTCGATCCCCGCAACCCGCGAGACTTCACCTCGCATCGCACGCGCAGCGGAAAAAAGGTCGCCGATGAGATGGAGCTTCTCAACCGGACCTACGGAGTGAAGGCGTTGACGTTCATGGACGACGATTTCACGTCGGATCGCCGGAAAATGGTCGATCTCGTCGATGAGCTGGAAAAGCGCAAACTCGACATCAGCTGGTTCTGTCTGAGTCGCGCGCAGAACCTCATCCGCGACGCCGATCTCATCCCCCGACTGCGCAAAACCGGTCTCTACCAGGTGCTCATCGGGATCGACGGCGGTACGGACGAGGAAATCGCCGAAGCGCGCAAGGGGCCGATGAAGGTGGGCGTTCAGGAGCTCAAGGATCTGATCCAGTTCCTACGCAAAAATGACATCTCGACGATTGCAACCTACCTCAACGGTTTCTGGGAGGATGACGAGGCGAAGATTCGTCAACGCGCCCGGGCGGTCGACGAGATCGATCCCGATATCGTCATGATTCAGTTGCTCAATCCGATTCCCGGTTCGCCGATTTACAAAAAGGCGGTGAAGGAGAATCTCATCGAAGTCGAGAACCTGAGCCTCTACGATCTGGAGCATTGCGTGATGCCGACCAAGTATCTCACGCGACAGCAACTGGGAGAGCTGACCGGCTGGGCCTTTCAATCGTTTTATAGCAAGCCGGGACGGGTGGAGCGGATCCTGAACGGCTACAGCTCGCCATACGTCAAGATGAAGTTCCTGTCGCTCAAAGCCAACGCCGCAAAATACGAAAAGGGCGCCGCCGAAGACGCCGTCGCAATCTAGGGTTCCGTAGATCCCTCCCATGGCCGAGCAGGAAAACAGCCGGCCGCTCGCCGGCAAGGTCGCGCTCGTGACCGGCGCGAGCCGCGGCATCGGCGCTGCGGCCGCCAAACGGCTCGCGCAAGGGGGCGCAGCCGTTGTCGTCAACTACCTTCAAAACCGGGAGAAAGCGGAAGCGGTCCTGCGCGAGATCGAAAGCGCGTCAGGGCGCGGCTTGGTTGTCCAAGCGGATGTCACGCGGAAAGACGATGTCGAGGCGATGGCGGCCGCGGCTCGCGATCGCTTTGGCCGGATCGACGTGCTCGTGAACAACGCGTATTTTCCCTTCACCGTCGGCCCGCTGCACGAGCTTTCGTGGGATTGCGTGCAGCAGGCGGTCGATCATGAACTGGCGGCGTTCCATCACTGCGTTCAGGCGTGTTTGCCTGGGATGGTCGCGCAAAAGGCCGGCAGGATCGTCGTCATCAGCTCGCGGCTCGCGCAACAGCCGCTGCCGAAAATGGGCGCTTATGCGGCGGCGAAATCGGCGCTGGAGTCGATGGCGGAGACGATGGCGATCGAGCTCGGCCCGCTGGGCATCAACGTCAACGTGGTCACGCCCGCCTTTACGTTGACCGACGCTTCGATGATCATGCCGGAAGAATTCAGGGAGCGCGTGCGCCAAACTCGCCCGCTGCAAAAGCATCTCTATCCGGAGGATGTGGCCGGCGCGATCGCGTTTCTTGCGAGCGATGAAGCGTCGATGATTACGGGGAGCCATATTTTGATCACCGGCGGCAGCCACCTGCAGCTCTGAATCGAAACTACCGAAGTCGCACGGCGGCGACGTTATAATCGAGAGACATGGGAGCATCTCGCGCAAAGCCCGCAAAGAGCGCCGGGTTAAAGAGATAAGACCTCGTTAGGGCTGAGGTTCCGGCGCCTTTGCGCACTTGGCGTTCTCGGCGCGAGAAACGCGACGGCGACAGCATGATGCTTGCACTGAATGAGATCGTGGCCGGCCTGACGGCAATCGTCGGGCCGCGCTGCGTTTCGACCAACCCGATCGACAAGATCAATTACCAGCATACGCTGGCGTACGGCGCGTACCGGGCGATGCCGGATGTGATCGTGCGCGTCGAATCGGACGAGCGGGGCAACCACGCCGTGGCGCGCATCCTCAAGTTCGCGAACGAGCATAAAATCCCGATCGTCGCCAAGGGCGGCGTCGGCATGGGGATCAGCTCGCCGCTCAAGGGCGGGATCCTGTTGGACATGCTCGGCATGGACAAGATCCTGGAAGTGAATCCGGCGCTGCAGCACGTCACCGCCGAGGGCGGCGCAAGCGTTTATGCGATCCACCACGCGCTGCGCCGGCACGGCTTGATGCTGCCGAACTTCGGCACCTACGGGCCGTCGGTGGTGATCGGCGCGATGGTCAACAAGGGCGGCATCGGCTACGGCATGACGCGCTACGGCTGGATCGCCGATCTGGTTCTCGGCTTGGAGGTCATTCTCGCCAACGGCGAGACGATTCGTCTGGGAGCACTGGCGAACCAGGAGACGACTTTCGGGCCGTTTCAGAAGTGGATTCATTTGCCGGATCTCCTGGGCCTCTTTACCCTCGCCGCCGGGTCGATGGGGATCATCAGCAAAGTGTGCTTGCGGGCGATCGAGGGCAGGCGGGAGTGGCTCCATGATTACTGCTACACCTTCCGGCGCGACCAACTGCAAGCCGCTCAGGACGCGATCATTCAACTCGTCAAAGGCGAGGTGGTCTACGACATCCATTTCACCGATCGCTGGCAGTATCACTGGCCGATGGAGGAAGGGCTTTACCGCAAGGAGACGATCCCGTCCGATGCCTGGTTTTTTCTCAAAACCGTGCTGATGGCTCGAGACGCCGAGGAGCTGGCGTATAAGGAAAAGCGCATGCGGCGCATCTACGGCGAGCGCGGCGGAGTCGATGTCCCCGAGATCGCCGAGAAGGCGATGGGCGCAAAGGCCCAAGAGCACGGCCTCCACGGCTGGCCCGACTACCACATCATGGGACCGGACGGCTGGTGCGGCGCGGTCGTGCGCCACTCGGGGATGTTCGCCGTGACATCGAAGATGTATCCGCTTACTTTTCTCGCCGAAATGTACGATCTCGACGAGGCGGCAAAGCGCGAATGCGGTTTATGGGATGCCGCCCATTCGCCGCAACACGATAGCTACGTCACGCGCGATCTCGCGATCAAAGAAGAATACTTCGTCTTCTACAACCCTTATGACGAAGAGGAGGTCGCCAAGCTGAGAAAGTGGATGGGCAAGGTGCAAGAATTCAGTAACCGGCGGGGCGTTGTCTGGACGGCGCCGACGCTCGGCACCAAAGGTCCCTATCCGTACGAACGGCTCACAAGCCTCTACGATCTCGTGAAAGAGATCAAACGGCTCGTCGATCCCAACAACATCCTGAATCCGGGAGCGCTCATGTAGCATGGAGCAGGAGAGCAAGGAGCACGGAGCCAGAGATCGGAGATCGGATCGATGCCGCGGATCCGGTTGAGAATCGAACCAAAGCAAAATCAGAGGAGAAGAGGATGGCGCTAGCAAAAGGCAAAGACTATTCGGGCAAGAAACTTTCGCCGGAGCAGGCGGACGCCGTCGTCGCCGAGCTTAAGAAATACCTGCTGGGGCTCGCCGATCGTTGGCTTTTCAAAGGTCGGTTCCACACCGAGCTGGCGAAGGGCACGCTGCCAATGGAAGCGATCAAGGTTTTCTGGCAGAACTGGTACGGCTTCGTTGCCGAAATCAACAACTTCCATGGCGTTGCCTACCAGCGGCATCTGCCGTTCTTCAAGCGCCATCCGGAATTGCAGGGGCACTTCGCCAACCATGTCGCCGATGAGATGATCCATCCCAAACCCCCCGGCCACATCCGGATCGTCCTCGAACAGGGCCACCACTTTGGACTAACCGACGATGAGATGATCGAGTATGAGATGCTCCCCGAATGCCGCGCGTTCCTCGAATACTATCGGGGCGTGCTTTACGAGGGCACGATGGCCGAGTGGTGGGCGTCGTTCTGCGTCGAGGAAGCGGTCGGGCACTGGGCTCGGTTCTTCGGCGGCGCATTGCGCAACGCGTACAAGCTTCCGGAGGAAAAGATCGTTTATTTCCGCGTCCATGCGGAAGCCGATCTGGAAGAGCACGAGGGCGGCATCATGGCGCACGCCGATCTCGACTGGCTCGTGCTGAAAACGCTCTTGCAAGAGGGGCGGGCGGAAACCCGGCCGGGTTTCAGCTTGGAATACTGCTTGCGCATGGGGACGGCGTATTTCGCCTGGTTCTTCGAGGGGGTTTACCAGCAGATCCACAAAGAAGGCTTTTACCGAGATGCGTGATCGGAACGCGGGGGAGCCGCCGGAGACGGGGGCGGGGCCCGAGGTGATGTGAGCTATGGCGGGCGATGTGTCCTCTCCCCTGTCGCCGCGTCCGATCATGCGGATTCTCGGCGACTTCGCCAATAGCCAAATCCTCGACGCCTCACTCGAATACGATTTCTTCACCCTCATTCAGCGGGGTTTTCGCACGGCCGAAGAGGTGGCGCGCCAGGCGAAAACCGATCCGCGCGCGACCCGCATCGTGCTCGACGGCTTGCTTGCTCTCGGACTGGTCGAGAAACGAGACGGTCGGTATGACCTGCCGCCGATCAGCGAGGAGTTTCTCGTGCGCGGAAAGCCGTCATACATCGGCGACTTTCGCTACGTCGCGCTGGCGCTATGGGACGGCATGGCGCAGCTCAAAGAGTCGCTGAAGACCGGTAAACCGCGGAGCCGGATGGACACCACCGCGGAACTCGAGGTCTGGGAGAAGCTTGTCGTCGGCATCATTCCGATCGCCGAGCCCGCGGCCAAAGCGCTTTGCGACCTCACCGGGATCGGCATCGAGCGCCGCGGCCTTCGCGTGCTCGATATCGCCGGCGGCTCGAGCATCTTCGGCATGACGATTCTGTCGCGCGACCCAACCGCGGCGGTCACCCAGTTGGATTGGCCGAACGTCAACGCCGTGGCAAAACGGCTCAACCGGGAGCGGGGTCTTGCCGGCAAGATTCGCTTTCTCGACGGGGACCACCGTTCCGCGACCTTCGAGCCCGGCAGTTACGATCTGGTGATCGCCAGCAATTTCTGTCGCTTCGAATCTCCCGAGGGGAACCGGCAGCTTTTCACGAAAGCCTACGGCGCGCTTGCTCCCGGAGGGCTTTTCGCGGTGAACGACTTCGTGCCCAACGAGGAACGCACCGGCCCGACGTTCGTGCTACGGTTCTCGGTGTACACCTTAACCCATACGCCCGCCGGCGAATGCTGGAGCTTGGCGCAATACTCGGAGTGGCTCACCGGCGCCGGCTTTCGCTCGATCACGAGCCATACCGACATCCCCGAAACATTGCCTGGCACGACATTGATCCTGGCGAGAAAATAGCGCGGCCCCAAAAAAATGGGATCTCTCGCGCAAAGCGCGCCAACGCCGTTCACGCCGGTTCGAGGCGGGCTCTGGCGGCGGCGATCCGTTCGCGCGGGCCCCAGAGGTGGAGGACATCGCCCGGCTCGATGCGGTAGTCGGGCCCGGGGTTGGTAACCTGATCTTCACCGCGCCGGACGCCGACCACTAAAACCCCAAGCTCGCGCAGTCCGATCTCGCCGAGAGTGCGGCCCGAAGCGGGGGACGACGCGCCGATCACGGCGGTCGCCGCCTCGGGAGGCGAGGCTGGACCCGGAGTTTTTTGCCGGCAAAGCTCGCCCAGGTACCGCAAGGCCGCCTCCAACTCCTGTTTGCCGCCGAGCAGCAGCAGCACGTCGCCCGGAAGAATCACCGTATCGAGCTGCGGAATCAGCGCGGGGTCGGAGCCGCGGTAGATGGCGATGATGCTGGCCCCGGTTGAAGCCCGAAGGGCGAGATTGCGGATCGTCTGGTTGACCGCCGTGGGTTGGACCGGCACGACGAAGTCTTCGGTTTGAACCTCGGGGCCGTAATGCTCGCCGAGCAGCTGCGTGATCTGATCCCGGCCCTGCTGGGGCGCCGCCGGCGGCCGACCCTTCTCCTCGGGCGGCATCCCCATCGTCTTGAACAAGGATTCGACCTGGCGGTGGAACTGGACCAGCGCCTCCCAAAAGAACAGCGTGGTCGCGAGTAAGCCGAGAATCACCACCGCAAGCGGTACGAGCGGGGGCAGTACGGGGGTGCCCGCCGCGAGCAGAAAGATCGCCGCAATCCAGCCGAAGAGGAAGCGCACGGAGTTGCGCACCAGTCCGGTTTGCGACCGCGCGTCCGGGGTAATGCGGCGCGTCAAGGAGGCGGTGACGTCGCGCGTGAGGGACTCGAGTGTCCGGCCGATCAAGAACAGCAACGGCAGCGCCGCCACGGCCGCGATTGTCCACGGGAGCAGTTCAATCTGCCGCGGCATCAACGGCGGTAACCGCTCGGCGACCGGCCTCGAGACCTTCCAGACCACGACAAAAACCGCGACCGTCGCGGCCAGGTAGAGAAGCAGGCGCAGAATCTCGCCGCGCACTGCGCGCGAACCGGAGGCGCGGTCGGTCAGCCTCGAGAGCCACGCGGTATAGAAGGTGGCAAACGTCACGAGCGGCCGGGGGCTCAAGCGGGTCAGGACCCCGGCAAGCGGTTGTGCCGAGCGGAGCAGATAGGGCGTAAAAAACGTCGTCAGCGAAGAGACCGCGACCGTTATCGGGTAGAGAATCGGGCTGGTCACGCCGGCGCTCCGTCCGAGATTCGCGATGATGAAGGAAAACTCGCCGATCTGGGCCATTCCGAGACCGACGGGGATCGCAACGGCGCCGGGGTATCCGGCAAGGAAGGTGCCGAAGCTGCAACTCGCGATTTTCCCCACGACGGTAATCACGGTGAGGAAAAGGACCACCCCCCAGATGTCCAGTAAGAGTTTGGGGTCCAGGAGCATCCCGGTGGCGACGAAGAAGACCGCGGTGAACATCTCACGAATCGGGCCGATCCGCTCGACCACCTCGTGCGCCTGGGGCGATTCCGCGACGATTGCGCCCATCAGAAAAGCGCCGAGGGCGACCGAAAAACCGAGCTGAGCGCCGAGCGCCGCCAGACCGAAGGCGAGTCCCAGGACGGTGACGGTCAGCATCTCGCTCCTCCCGAAGCCGGAGACGAACGCGATCAGACGAGGAATCGCGAGGTAGCCGGCGACAAGCGCCGCGATCATGAACAAGGTGACGTTCAGCAGAGCCCACCCGACGTCCAAAGCCGTGATCGTCCCCGCGGTTGCGAGCCCCGAGAGGATCACGAGTATGATGATCGCCGCGATATCCTCAACGATGAGAATGCCCAGGATGATCTGGGCGAAGGGTTCTCGGAGTTGCCCGGTCTCCATCAGCACTTGCACGATGATGGTGGTCGAACTGATGGACAGCAGCGCGCCGAGAAACAGGCTGTCCATCTCGCTCCAACCGAGCAGGCGACCGACGCTGTAGCCGAGCCAGATCATCAAAAGGATCTCCAGCACTGCGGCGAGCACGGCCACCCCGCCGACGCGCTGGAGCTTGCGTAAGTCGAACTCAAGCCCAAGCGAGAACAGAAGCAAGATGACGCCGAGCTCGGCGAGCGTGTGGATCGTGTGGAAATCGGTGACGAAGGAAAAGGGCGGCGTGTGCGGGCCGATGATCACGCCCGCCACGATGTAGCCCAGCACGACCGGCTGGCGCAGCACGTGAAAGACGACGGTGGTCGCGGCGCTGACCGCCATCACGACCGCGAGGTCACGTAAGAAAGTGAGTTCCTCCATGACGGGCTTTCCCAGTTTGGAGAAGGAACGGTATTCTAGCAAGAGGAACGGCTGGAGGCGCCAAAACAAGAGACCGATACTTTCGCGCCGGCCCGGCATCGCGCCGCAAACAAGAGAAGCCGGCAGGAAAGATTCAACGTACGGCCGTTGATCAACGCTCCAAAGCCGAGCGCGCAAAGCGGCGCGCCGAGGCGGCCGGATGCCCGCCGGCATGGCCAAAAAAGCCTCTAGGTTCGGTAAGTTCGCCGGATTTGCCCCGCTGGATTTGACACATCCCCGGTGATAGACTCCGGGTGCTGAGCG
Source organism: Candidatus Eiseniibacteriota bacterium (assembly GCA_035559295.1). Classification (GTDB taxonomy): domain Bacteria; phylum Desulfobacterota; class Binatia; order UBA9968; family UBA9968; genus DATMBL01. The sequence continues at coordinate 4,223 of DATMBL010000404.1, read as the reverse complement.
ATGAGCGCCCGCTAAGGGAATCCCACGCGCGTTCCCGCTAGCGACCCTCCGGGGACCCCGATGCAGTATCTTGCGATTTGCGAAGACGATCTTCTCTTCCAGTTCATGCGCAACGTCAGCGCCAAGCAGGGGGAGGTGCTGTTTCTCGTTCAGGACGAGGCGGTTGCGAAGCGGATCCGGCGTCAGGGCGGCACGGTCCGGCAGGGGGACCTCCTCAAGGAAGAGACTTATAAGCGCATCAAGCTGCAGCATGTCGATCAGGCGATCATCCTGGCGCGCACCCCCGAGCTGCGCGAGGGCATCGCCCGGCTTCTCCGGAGCCTGGACAAGAGCCTTTCGATCGTTTCTCTCACGCCCGACAAAAACGGCGCGAAAGAGTCGGACGACGCGCTCTACCGACAACTCGGGCTCGCGGACGTTTTCGCCGAATTCTGCTCCTCTCAGCTCCTCGACACGTTGAACCGCAAGAAGGTGGAGCGGATTCGCTCGCTGTTCGGCGAGGGCGAAAAGATCCACATTCTCCTGCAGCACGATCCCGATCCGGACGCGATCGGCAGCGCGCTCGCTCTGCGTGAATTGCTGGGACGCAACCGCGCGACCACGCCGATCGTCACCATGGGCGGTATCACGCGACCCGAAAACCTCGCGATGATCCGGCTGCTCGACATTCAAATCGATCGGATCACTTACGACGATCTCCATAAAGACGGGGCGCGGCTGGCCCTGGTCGATGTGCAGCCGCCCTATTTCGAGCGGCCTCTCGGCAGGGTGGATCTGGTCGTAGACCATCATCCGAAGCGCGCCGCGTTCAAGGCGCGCTTCACCGATTTGAGAACGCCGTACGGCGCGACATCGACGATCTTTACCGAGTATCTGCGCGCGGCGGGAATGGAGCCGTCGCAGCGGCTCGCCACCGCGCTCCTCTACGGCATCAAGACCGACACGTTGTTTCTCGAGCGCGGGAGCAACCTCGCGGACCTGAGCGCGTTTACGTTTCTCTACCCGTTCGCCAACAAAGCGATGATCGCGCGCATCGAGCGGCCCGCTTTGCCCCGTGAAGACCTCGAGGCGCTCGGTCGCGCGTTGAGCCGGATCGAGTTGGAGAACGGCGTTGCCGTGCTGCACATGGGAGAGGTCCGGCGCGAGGATGTGATCCCGCAACTCGCCGAGTTCTGCCTGCAAATCGAAGGGGTCGAGTGGAGCGTGGTTTCGGGCCTGGTGGACGATCGCGTGGTGATCTCGGTGCGCAACGTAGGCTACGTCAAGAGCGCCGGCGAGATCATGAAAAAACTTTACGACGACCTCGGCAGCGCCGGCGGTCATCGCTCGATGGCGAAGGCCGTGATCCCCGTGGATCGGTTCAAGGAACAGTTCGGGGAAGTGAGCGAAACGGCGATTCGGAAAGCGATGCTGCCGCTGATCATCGATGACCACGCCTCCGCCCGCGAGTAACCGGAAAGCGGCATTTCGCGAGCTCGAACATACCGCCGATCTCGCCGTCGAGCTCAGCGCCGAGGATCTGCCGTCGCTTTTTGCCGTTGCCGGCGAAGCGCTCTATGCCTTGATCGCCGATCCGGAGACGATCGAACCGCTGGAGCAGGCACGCGTTTCGGCGACCGGAGTTGCTCCCGACGAGCTGCTCCACGCGTGGTTGCGCGAGCTTCTGGCGCGCTTTAATGTCGGGCGCTTGGTCGGCAAGCGTTGCGAAATCGTCGCGCTGAGCAACGACCGCGTCGAAGGAGTGGTTTTCGGCGAGACGCTGGACCTCGGGCGGCATACTTTTTACACCGAGATCAAGGGCGTCACCTATCACGACTTCAAGGTCTGGAGCGAAGGCGATCTCTGGCGCGCGATCGTTGTTTTCGACGTATAGGAGATTTAAGCTGTTCCAACCGTTCCAATCGTTCCAAACGTTCAATCCGGATCGACTGGATCCGCCTACTAAGCCGAGTTAAACCGGTGGAACCATTGGAACAGCTGGAACACTGATTCAGTCACCATCGCCCAAACTCCATTCGCCAGAACCGTCATGGTAGCAGGAGAGATCAAGTTAGAGCGGGTCGAAGATTGCCTCTGGGAGATTCCCCGCCACGGAGGCATGCGCGTTCCCGGCCGGATTTACGCGAGCGAAAAACTCCTGAATGCGGTCAAACAGGACAACAGCCTGCGGCAAGTGATGAATGTCGCCCATCTGCCCGGCATCCTCGGCTATTCGCTCGCCATGCCCGATATCCATTGGGGTTACGGCTTTCCGATCGGCGGGGTCGCCGCGATGGACGTCGAAGAGGGCGTGATCTCCCCGGGCGGCGTCGGCTACGACATCAACTGAGGCGTCCGTCTGGTGAAGACCAGTTTGGTCTTCGAGCAGATACGAAACAAGCTTTCTCGGCTCGTCGAGCAGCTCTTCGCGCGCATCCCGTCAGGCGTAGGTTCCGAAGGCGCGATTCCAAAGCTGTCGAAAGCCGACGAGAAGCGCTTGCTGCGGGAGGGCGCCCGCTGGGCCGTGAGCGAGGGTTTTGGCCGATCCGAGGACCTGGCGTTTACCGAAGAGGGCGGCTGCCTGGCGAGCGCCGATGCCGAGCTTGTCAGCGACCGCGCTTTGGAGCGGGGTCTCAAACAAGTCGGCACGCTCGGTTCCGGAAATCACTTTCTAGAACTCGGACGCGTGGATCAGATTTATGACACGGAAGCAGCCGGCACTCTCGGGCTGTTTGCGGAGCAGGTGGTTGTCCTGATCCATACCGGTTCGCGCGGCCTCGGTTATCAAACGTGTGAGGACTGGCTCAAAGTCATGAACCAAGGAATGGCGAAGTATTCCATCGCGCTGCCCGACCGGCAGTTGGCGTGCGCGCCGATACGCTCTCCCGAGGGCCGGGACTACGCGGCCGCGATGGCGGCCGCGGCGAACTACGCCTGGGCCAACCGGCAGGTGATCATGAGCCAGGCGGAGAAGGCCTTTCTCCAGACGCTGGAGACAAGCCCCGGGGATCTCGGCTTTTCTCTGCTTTACGACGTTTGCCACAACATCGCCAAGTTCGAAGAGCACGTCGTTGACGGCCGCAAGCGGCGCGTTTGCGTGCACCGTAAGGGCGCGACTCGGGCCTTTGCGCCAAACCACCCGCAGGTGCCCGCCGCGTACCGGAAGGTCGGGCAACCGATCCTCATTCCGGGAGACATGGGCCGTTACTCCTACGTGCTTGTCGGCACGGAGGCCGCCATGGCGAAAACGTTCGGCAGCACGTGCCACGGCGCGGGGCGGGTGATGAGCCGCGCGCAGTCCAAAAAACAGAGCCGCGGCGTCGATATCGATCGCGAGATGGCCGCGCTCGGGGTGATCGCGCGCTACCAGGGTCGCGCGACCATGGCGGAGGAGATGCCGCACGCTTATAAAGATGTGGCGGAGGTGGTCGAAACGATGGACCGTGCCGGGATCTCCAAAAAGGTGGCGCGCCTTCGGCCGGTGGGCGTGATCAAGGGCTGATAGTGAGCCGTGAGCACGAAGCCGTAAGCGGTTCAGAACGGCTCGCTGCTGCCCGCTCACTGCCGTCTCTACCTTGACAACGTGCCGTATTTTCACTAAAAAATTCTCGTATCAACGAAAAGACCGGAGTCACTCCATACCTGGACGGGTGGTATGGTTTTATTGAAGCGCTCGACGATAAATGAACCATCCATTCTTTCCGCTTCTCGTGCTTTTTGCGATGGCAGGGGTGGTGGTCCTGTCGTTGCTCTTGATCGCCCAGAGACTCGGTCCCAAAGCTCCTAACCCGGTCAAAGCTGAACCGTTCGAGTCCGGCAATCCTCCGAGGGGAGACGCGCGGGTTCGGTTTTCCGTGAGCTTCTACCTCGTGGCGATGCTGTTTTTGATTTTCGATCTCGAAGTCGTGTTTCTCTATCCGTGGGCGATCTATTTCCGCCAGCTGGGGCTTTTTGGGCTGGTTGAAATGGCGATCTTCGTGGGGATTCTCGTGGTCGGCTTCGTTTACGTCTGGAGGAAGGGGGCCCTGGAGTGGCAGTAGCGCCGGAGCCGTTCACAACGTTCGACCCGTCATACCTCAGGGAAAAGCTCGGGACGAGGCTTCTCGGGACCGAGACGTTTCGCGGCGACGATACGCTGGTGCTCGACCGGGAAGGACTGCTCGAGAGCTTTCGCTTCTTCAAGCAGGAGCTGCGGCTCGAATACCTGACCGATCTCACGGCGGTCGATTACTGGAAAAAAAAGG
>DATMBL010000403.1:0-19111 GCA_035559295.1 Candidatus Eiseniibacteriota bacterium | reverse complement strand
CCCGCCGATCGCTTGAAGATACTGCGCGACGGTTACGCCAAAATGGTTGCCGATCCCGAGTTCTTGGCCGACGCGAAAAAAAGGGACTGGGAAGTCGAGTACATCAGCGGCGAGGAGCTGGAGGCGATGGCAAAAAAGGCTGTGAATCAACTGCCTGAAACGATCGCGCGTCTCAAGTCGATCCTCGGCAAATAGAGGGGTGGCGCCCCGGCGATGTTCTTGGCGTTCTTTGCGGCCTTGCGGGAGATAGTGGGTTTTGAGGCTCGTTCTTTCGTCTCGGTCTTTACCCTTGCTTGACAGTGATTCCTCTACGCGAATAGATTCGATCGCGCAGGGGAGCGTTCTACGTCCAAGCGGCAAGGTACCTCCTTGAACCTCGTTTCGGTTGACGGCACAAAGCCGCTGCCCGCTTATACGTGGGGGATGCGGTTACGGGATTTGGCCCTGGACTGGCTCGGGGTCCTCGGGATCGTAGGATTCTTCCTTGCTTGGGAGCTTGCCAGCCGGCTCGGTATTCTCAACCCGTTTTATTTTCCTCCTTTCAGCACGATCGTCGCGAAAGGGATCGAGCTGTTTGCTACGGGCAGCATCTGGGAACATCTGCGCTTCAGCCTCACGAACTTCGCTCTCGGATTCCTGATCGCGGTCGCGCTCGGCGTCATCGCCGGCATCCCGATGGGCTGGTACCGGACGATCAGCAAAATTTTCGATCCTCTGCTTTCCGGGATCTATGCGACTCCCCTGATCGCGCTTTTGCCCCTGATCATCATGTTATTCGGTCTCGGCTCGGCTTCCAAAATCATCATGACGGTTCTGGCCGCCGTCTTTCCGATTCTGATCAACACCATGACGGGCATTGCCAACACGGATCATCGCCTGATCACGATGGCGCGCGCGTTCGGCGCCAACGACCGGACGCTCTTCCTCAAGGTATCGATCCCCGGATCCCTGCCGTACATCGTCGCAGGCATGCGCGTCGCGCTTGGGCGCGCGCTGGTGTATATCGTGGTTGCGGAACAGTACGGCGCCGCCATGGGACTGGGCTATCTCAGCTCGGTTGCCGCGCAGCGTTTCCAGATGGCGGCGATGTTCGTTCCGATCGTCATCATCGCCTGTCTCGGTGCCGCATTGAACGAAGCGCTGAAGGCCGCCGAGCGGCGTCTCGAAAAGTGGAAACCGCCAAAATGACGGTTCAGGAGGACGCTTTATGACGTTGGCCTCGCGACTGTGCTCTCTCGTGCTTTGGCTTGGCGCGACGCTATCGCTCCTTTCGACAAGCGCACACGCCCAGGGCACAAAAATGACTGTCGGACAAACCGGAACGAACCCGGGGACGGCTCTGTTCTTCATCGCCGAAAAAGAGAATCTCTTCGCCAAGCACGGGCTTCAGGTGAACATCATCAAGACCAACACCGCGGCAGCCGTGCAAGCGATGCTCGGCGGCAGCATGCAGATGTCCACGGGATCGGGCGCTGCCGCGTTCGTCACGGCGACTCTGGAAGGCGCGCCGCCGTTCGCTCTGGTCAGCTCGTGGGTGAACGTCTTTCCTTACAAGGTCATGAGCCACAAGGACATTGCGCGCGTCGAAGACCTCAAAGGAAAGACCGGCCACGTAGGCGCGCCGTTCGGTACGATTCCCGACACCGCGCTCCGCTTTGCGCTCATGAAGCTCAAGATCGACCCCGAGAGAGACGTCAAACTCGTGCAAATCGGCAACGCCGATCCGGCGACGATTATCGCGTCGATGGACAAGGGCGAAGTTCAGTTCGGCATTTTGGCGCCGCCGCTCGATCGGATTGCCGAACGGCGCGGCTATCGAACGTTGATGGCGCTCCCCGAGCTAGGAATTCCTTGGCAACAGAACGGGGAGTGGGTGCAGCGCTCTTACCTCAAGAGTCACCGGGAGAACGTTGTGCGTTATGTCAGGGCGATGGCGGACGCGATGAAGGTCTATTTCGAACAAAAGGACAAAACCGTCGCGTACCTCACCGAGTTTCTCGGCACCAGCCGTGAGGATGCGAGCTACGCCTATCAGAGTTTCGCCCAATGGGTCGATCGCAACCCGCGACCGCGTGCCGAAACTATCCGCACGACGTTGGAGGCGATCAAGAAAAACACGCCCAAGGCGGCATCCGCCGAGCCGGGATCTTTCGTCGAACCCTCGATTGTAGACCAGCTGATCAAAGAAGGTTATTTTAAATGAATCTCCCCGCACCCGTCTTCGCGAGCGGCCGCAAGGAGAGGAGGCGACCCCTCTGTGGAAGGGACAAACGGTTCGTATTTGGAACCGTTCTTCTGTAAAGAGGGATATGGAGATGCTGGCTCGAATTGCCGACCAATCATACTAGCACGCTAGGAGCACACAGCCGTGAAATTCTATAACTTTGACCTCCTCGCCTACCCGCACGTTCCCAAGGATGCGCCCCGGACTCCGGTTCCAAGCAACTATTTCGATCCGGTGAAGGGGGCGGCGAATTACAAAGAGCACCTGGAGGAGATGGCGTACTGCGAGGAGCTGGCCTTCGACGGTGTGGTGTTCAACGAGCACCACTACAGCGCCTACGGCACGATGCCGTCGCCGAATCTGATCGCGGCTGCTCTCAGCCAGAAAACCAGCCGCATCCGGATCGGCGTCTTGGGAAACATCCTGCCGCTTCGTTTCCATCCGGTCCGGGTGGCCGAAGAGTACGCGATGATCGACTGCCTTTCCAACGGGCGACTCATCGCGGGTTTTGTCCGCGGCATCCCGCCGGAATACATCTGGTATGGCGTCAATCCCGAGGAATCGCGCGGTCGCTTCGAGGAAGCCTACGATCTCATCATGACGGCGTGGACCCAACCGGTCTGGAGTTACACGGGAAGGTTCTTCCGGCTCCAGGATTGCGCGATTTGGCCGAGGCCGCTGCAGCAGCCGTATCCGCCGATATGGATAGCCGCCCGCAGCGCGGAGTCGATCGAATGGTGCGTCAAGCGGCGCCTTCCGATCGCGCAGGTCTACCAGACGACGGATCAGATCGAGGACACGTTCAATTATTATCGCAAAATCGCGCGCGATGAGGGCTGGGAGGCGACTCCCGATCATTTCATCCTCTGCCGTCACATCTACGTCGATGAATCCGATCGAAAGGCGCAGGAGACCGCCGAACCGGCGATGCGCTATTTTTTTACGGTGTTCAATCGCGGCTTCAACGAGGCGATCAATAAGGGCGCGGCCGATCAACGCCGGCTCATGGCCGCGCTGACGACGGAGCGCTCGTTCAGCTACTTCCGCGAAGGCAACCGTGAACGACTCGATTTTTCCAAATTCGACTGGCAAGCTTTGATCGCCACCGGCTACATGATTGCGGGGAACCCGGACACCGTCGCGCGCCAGATCAAGACCCAGATGCAGCAAATCGGAGCGAACCACTTCATGGGCATGTTTCACATCGGCAACCTGGCCCATGAGAAAGTGGTCGCGTCTTTGAACCTCTTTCATAAAGAAATCATGCCGCGCCTGAGAAGCGTCTAGATGCTTTGTCGCGCCAAACAGCCAACCGAGCAATGATCAAGAGCCGAGCGGAATATTGCACCACGAAGAGCACGAAGGCACGAAGTTCGGATGCAATTTTTGAATATGAGAATTTCATGTTTTTCCTTCGTGTTCTTCGTGTCCTTCGTGGTGAATCTCTCGGTTTCTTTTTGGTTGCGGCGTAGCCGCGCTGTGTGACTTTGACCTTGAACTCGGAACCTTGAAGTTTGTTAGAGATCTAAGCCGCCGGGAGATGCTGGCGTTCTTGGGCGCGGCAGCTGCCGGTCTTCTCGATTGGGGTTGCGGCCGACCGCAAGCCGCGATCCGCGCGCAGGCGGCTCAGCTGAGCGCGGGCGCGATTCCTTCGTGCGTGCGCCGCCCGGAACAGATCGAGGGTCCCTACTACATCGAGGAGGCGTTGCAGCGCTCGGATATCCGTTCCGATCCAACCGACGGCTCGATTCGGCCGGGCGTGCCCCTTCGTTTGATCTTCCAGGTGTCCCGGGACGATAAGCGCGGTTGCACGCCGCTCCCCGAGGCAGTCGTTCACGTATGGCAATGCGACGCGCTCGGCGTTTACTCGGACGTTCGCGACCGGAATTTCGATACGCGCGGGAAGAAGTTTCTCCGTGGTCACCAGTTGACGAATGAGCGAGGGATCGTCGAGTTTATGACCATTTATCCGGGATGGTATCCGGGCCGCACCGTCCATATCCACTTCAAGATCCGGACCGATCCAAACGGCCCTAAGGGCCGGGAGTTCACATCCCAGCTTTACTTCGACGACCAGCTCACCGACGAGATTCACCGCCTGCCGCCTTACAACGCCAAAGGTTCGCGCACCACGACGAACGCCACCGATCTCGTTTTCCGCCGCCGCGGCAATCAACTGCTGCTTCCGCTCACACGGGACGGTCAGGGTTATCGCGGAACGTTCGACATCGCGCTGCAGTTCGCGTAGCGTTCAAGGTTCCAAAGTTGGTACCGCGCCGCCTTGACATCCAATCCGGCCTCTCATATTTGAGTCTGAAACCTAGTGCAGCTACGCCGGACCGAAAGAATGCCTGATATATCGCGCAAAGAGCGCAAAGATTCCCAAGTTAAAAAGATCAAACCCAGTTGCGGCTTGGGTTGCGGCGCGTTCGCGCATTTGGCGTCCTTGGCGCGAGAAGCTCTTAGCTCCTCAATTGCCGTCAGGACCAAGTTTGTCGCGAGCTACGAAAAATCTGGACAGTAGTAGAGATGGCGGCGAGAAAACAATACATCATCGGAGTTGATACGGGCGGAACGTTCACCGATGTCGTTGTGCTGGGTGAAAACGGAACGATCTACAGCGCGAAGGCGCCCACCACCCCTGACGATTTTTCGCGCGGCGTGATGGACGCGGTGGCGGAGGCGGCGCGCGCCGTAGGCGTCGAAACCGGCGAGTTGCTCGCGCATACGGCGCTGTTCAAACACGGCAGCACCGTCGCAACCAACGCCTTGATTACGCACAGCGGCAGCAAAGCGGGCTTTATCACCACTCGTGGATTCGAGGATACGACTGAAATCATGCGCGCGATCGGGCGCGTTGACGGCCTCTCCGACGACGAAATCAAGCACGTCACCTGGGTGACCAAACCGGAACCGTTCGTGCCGCGCGAGCGGGTCTTCGGCGTGCGCGGGCGGATCGACTATCAGGGCAACGAGATCGTGCCGCTCAATTGGGACGACGTCATGGACGCGATCCGACGCCTGATCGAGGAGCATAACGTCGAAGCGATCGCCGTAAGCCTGATGCACGCCTGGGCGAATCCGAAGCACGAACAGGAGATTCGCGCTCTCACCGCGGAGGCCGATCCTCGTCGCAGGGTCTACTGGTCTTTCGGAAGCGAGCTGTCGCAGGTCGCCGGCGAATACGCGCGCGCCAACACGGCGATCATCAACAGCTATCTGGGACCGACGGTCGATCGTTACTTGAGAGATCTCGAGCACAAGCTGAAGCACGAAGGACTCAAGGGCTCTCTGCTCATCATGCAGGGAAACGGCGGCGTCGCGCACCGCGAGCGCGTGAGCGCGATCGCCAATCTGCAATCGGGTCCGGCCGGCGGCATGATCGCGTCGGCTTACGTCGCCGATCTCCTCAAACACAAGAACGTCATCACGACCGATATGGGCGGGACCAGTTTCGACGTCGGTGTCATCACCGACGGCTACTGGCGCTACGCTCAGGAACCTGTGGTCGAGCGCTTTCGCATTCTCCAACCGATCATCGATATCGAATCGATCGGCGCCGGCGGCGGCACGATCGCGCAGGTCGAGCCCGAGACCGGACGCCTCCTCGTCGGTCCCCGGAGCGCCGGCGCCAGCCCGGGCCCGGTTTGTTACGACACCGGAGGCGAGCAGGTCACGGTCACCGACGCCGATTTGGCCCTCGGCATCATCGATCCGCATTATTTCCTCGGCGGCCGAAAGGTTTTGAACAAGCAGAAAGCGCTGGACGCGATCGCCGAAAAAATCGCCAAGCCGTTGAAACTAAAAATCCACGAAGCCGCCGCCGGGATTTACGATATTGTCAATGCCAAAATGTCGGACTTGATCCGCCGGCAAGTCGTGCGCACGGGCTATCTGCCGGAAGACTTCGTCATCTATGCGTTTGGGGGCGCCGGCCCGGTGCATGCTTGCGGATTCGCAGCCGAATTAGGCATCAAGCAGATCTACATCTTTGCCACTTCGCCCGTCTTTTCGGCCTTCGGAGCCGCCGCCGCGGATGTGATACGAACGCGCGTTGTGAGTTGCCAGTATATCTTGCCTGCCGATCCGGCTTTGGTGAATGACCGCTTGGATTCGATCGAAAAGCAGATGAAGACGGAAATGACCGGAGAGGGATTTCCGCAAAATCGGATCGAGTTCCGTCGCTTCTTCACGATGCGGTACCGGCGCCAAACCGCCGGCGTTGAAATGCCGCTCGCGTGGGAGCGTTTCAACACGAAACGGCTGGCCGATATCCAGAGCGAGTTCGAGATAAAGTACGAGGAGCTGTACGGCGCCGGCGCCGGCTATACCAAGGCGGGAATCGAGATCAGCGAGATTCGCGTTGACGCCGTTGGCAAAGTGGCAAGGCCGCGACTGCGCCCGAGGCGCCGTTCGGGCCGGGACACGCGCCGGGCGCGGAAAGGGAGGCGGCAGGTTTTCTTCACCAAAACGGGCAAGCTCATCGACACGCCGGTATACGATTACCATGGGTTGCCCGTCGGTGCCGCGGTAAAAGGTCCGGCGGTTGTGGAGCTGCCTTTCACGACCGCGCTGGTTCCGCCGGAGTATCAAGTGACCGTTGATCCGTACATGAACCTGGTGATGGAAATGCAGTAACGGATTGGAGTAGTGGAGCGTTGGAGTACCGGAGTATTGGTCTTTTGCCCATCACACCAATACTCCACCACTCCATTTCCCCTGGATGCGTGATGCCATGAAAAAGACCCGTCCCAAACGAACGCCGCGGAGGTCCAACGGAGCGATCGATCCGATCCGCTATGAAATGTTTTTGCACCGGCTGTGGGCGATCGGCGAAGAAGGACGCATGACCTTGCAACGCGTCACGGCGTCGCCGATCGTTTCTCAAGGCGGCGAATGCATGAGCTCCTTTTACGACGAGCATGGAACCATGGTGCTCGCCTGTTCCGGCCACCTGCGATTTGCCGCGGCGACTTCGGACGCGATCACCAGTTTGTTCCAACGCTTCAGCAAGAGCCCTGGATTTCACGAAGGCGATCAGTTCTTTTTCAACGATCCTTATGTCGCCGGTTCTCACACGTACGACATGATGATCATCAAGCCGATCTTTTACCGAGGCGCGCTCGTCGCCTGGACCGCAACCAGCACGCACACGGCGGATACGGGCGGGGTGCTCCGGGGCGGGGCTTACGAGATCTTTCACGAGGGGATATGCATTCCCGGACTCAAGATCGTCGAGCGCGGCGAATTTCGCGAAGACGTGTTTCAAACCCTTACCGGCCAGTGTCGCGACCCTCAATACGTCGGTCTCGATCTGAAGGCGATGATCGCGGGCAACAACATCTGCGCGAGGCGCTATCTTGGCCTGATCGAGAAGTTCGGCCTCTCGTTTGTGCAGGCGGCCGGGGCGAAAATGATCGAGGACTCCGAAACCAAAGCGCGCGCCAAGCTCAGATCGATGCCCGACGGCACATGGGTGACGCGCCAGTATGTCACGACGCTGGATCGAAAGACGCGAAAGTCCGTGGCGCAGCAGCTCTTCTGCACCATGACGAAGAAAGACGACGAGCTTCGGTTCGATTTCACCGGTACGAGCCCGCAAACCGACACCGACCACAATTCCACGCTGCCGAGCACCGTGGCGCATCTCGCGCTCGCTTTGACCAATACCCTCTTCTGGGACGTGCCGTGGAGCGACGGCAAGATGCGGCCGGTCAAAGTTCACGTTCCCGAAGGAACGATTTTGAATTGCAAGTATCCCGCCGCCTGCGGCGCGGGTCCGCGCATCGGCAATGTGCTCGTATCGACGGTTTGCGAGGCGGTTGCGAAGATGATCTACGCTTCGGGCAGGTATGAGGACGTGAACGCATCGACAACGGGCAATTTGGAATTTGTAGGAGGCCCCGGCTACTTCTACGGCGGCCACACGCGCCAGGGGATCCCGGTTGCTCAGGGTCTCTACGATATTCACGGGGCCGGCATGGGCGCGGCGCCGCACCGCGACGGCGTCAATACCGGCGGCCACATGAACATCCCGTCCGCCGGCATCAGCGACGTCGAACGGATCGAGATGCAGTACCCCTTCCTGTATTTTACCCGCGCGCACAATCCCGACGGCAGCGGCTTTGGCCAGTACCGCGGCGGGCTCGGCAGTTATCGGATCTACCTTATTTATGGTTCCCAGGATTGTAGCGTCGATTACAAGCCGTACGGAGGCGTGGCTCAGGGCGGTTTTGGATTGTGCGGCGGCTATCCCACCGGTATCGGGGCGAACCGGCTGATGATCGAAGCGGGCCTTGAGATGTTGGAGAGAGTGGCAAGCGGCGACCAGCCGACCGTGCAGGCGATGCGCGCCGGCGAATGGGGCAAGGCGTTTCATCCCGCCGGTGTCCCGGAACGGATTCCGCTCCCGGAGGGAAGCCTGCTGGTGGACTACGTGGCGGGTGGCGGAGGGTTTGGCGATCCGATCGATCGCGATCCGCAGTTGGTCCTGCGAGATTTGACGCGCGGCTGGGTGACCCGCGCTACCGCCGAGCGCATCTACGGCGTGGTTTTGACAAACGGACACGCGGTGGATGATGCCGCGACCCACGCCGCCCGTGAACGGATCCGCGAAGAGCGCCGCGCGGAAAAACCGATATCGGGAAAGACGAGCGCTTCGGACGTATCATCAACCGACGGTTGGCGTTCCCTCATGCGTTTCCATGCCGTGCTCGAAGTCGCCGCCAACGGCGGCTCGAAGGCCATCCGCTGCCGGCGCTGCGGCCACGTGTACTGCGAAGCGCGCGACAACTACAAGCGATACGCGCTTCATCGCGCGGTCCATCTCAAGGAAATCATGCCGCCGCTTCCGACCGGAGAACCCTATGTCGGGGAGTATCATTTCTACTTCTGCCCTGGATGCGCAACCCAGCTCCAGGTCGATTTGTTTACGCCGAGTCTCGGGGGCGAGCCGGTTCTCTGGGACACACGCTTGGCGGTTTGATCGGAGCGGTTATTAGCTGCCGAGGACGCATCTCCTCACTCCCTCGCCCATTCTGATGGGAGAGGGTTGGGGTGAGGGCAATTCCAACGCCGCGCTGATGGTTTAGTCTGTGGAGAAAAGAATCGGATATATAACCGCAGAGCCGCCGAGGACGCAGAGTAAAGAGGGAAACTGATTACCTCCCCCTTTGAAAAAGGGAGAAAGAGGAGGATTTCGCGCATGACAGCTACAATGACAATAATCACTAGATTGCTCGTGATCGCGACGATCCTCTGCGTTGGCGGTCCCCGGACTCTTTTCGCGCAGGATAGCCGAATCACCGTCGGCCTCACCACGCGCACCGGCACGACCGGGCTACCGTTCGTAATCGCGGAGGAGAAAGGCTTCTTTAAAAATGAGGGGCTGAACGCCATCGTGGTCATCATGCAGAACCAGGTGGTGGTGAACGGCGTGGTTACGCGCCACGTAGATTACGGCGGGACGTTTTCGAATTTCGTCGGCGCGGCGCTCTCGGGCTTGCCCGTGCGCATCGTCATGAGCGTCATGGACGGGTCGGATCATTACCTGGTCACGGCGCCGAGCGTCAAACGCGTCGAGGATCTCAAAGGAAAAAAATTCGGCATCAGCAGCTTCGGCGGCACGCCGCACAGCGAGGCGGTCATGATTCTCCGGAAGCACGGGATGAACCCGGAAAAGGATGTCACGTTTCTCCAGATCGGCGGTAGTTCGGCGCGCTTCGCCGCTCTGGATAGCGGCGCGATCGACGCGGCGATGCTCGTCCCGCCCTTCAACAGCCTCGCGAAAAAGCGGAGGTTCAATCAGCTCCTGTCGTTCAACGAGATCATGAACATTCCTTTGGGCGGCCTTGCCGTCCATACGCAAAAAATCAAAGAGAAGCCCGACGAGATCGTCAAGATGATCAAGGCGATGCTCAACAGCCTGGACTATATCCGCAGCAGGAAAGCCGAGATCCTCGGTCACATGGAAGCCAAATGGGGCATCAAGGACGCGGATATCCGCGAGGGGATCTATCGCGACATCGTGGAAATCTACAGCCGTAACGGCATCGCGAGCGACGAAACGATGCGGAACGTGATCCAGTTGGTGCGGGAGACGAGAAAATCAAAGGACGACGTGCGCCTGGGCGATGTGGTCGATTGGACATTCGCCAAAAGAGCGCTGGCGGAGCTGAAGAAACGTTGAGGACCGAGTGGCCGACGGAACCCCGGCCTGAGCCTCAACCTGATTTGAGTGTCTTGAAGAAGCCTTCCTTTTCCAACTCGTCGATCAACGAATGATCGATAAACTCTTCCGCCGTGCGGCTTTTCAGCTCGGGGTTGTGCTCGGCATAAAACCGAAGCGTCTCCCGCACGCCGGCCATATCGACGCGCGGCGGAAATGAAAAACGCGGCGCAAAATACTCGTAAGTCGCGTTGAGCGTCTCCGGATCGTCGAGGCGCATACGCCGGGCAAAAACCCTCAGCGTCCGCTCGCGATCGGTCTTGATCGTGTGGACCGCCTCGGCATACGCTTTGAGAAACCGTTTTGCGCGATCTCGGTTTTCGCGGAGATAGCTGCCCTTGGTGTAGAGGGAGGACTGGGTAAAGGCGGCGCTCATCTCGCCCATGTCGGCTAGGACCCGATAGCCCGCTTGAACCGCCTTTGTCAGATGGGGCGGGGAGAGAATCGTTGCATCCGTCCGCCCGGCCATAAGGGAACCCAGGCGCGTCGGTGCATCGCCGCCGATGATCACCTGGATATCGGACGGTTTGATCCCCCACTCGCGCAGCGCCATCTGCAGCGCGAGATCGTTCGATCCTCCAAAGTTCAGGATGTTGACTTTCTTGCCCCGCAAATCTTTGGGCGAACGAATCTCCGGTTTGACGATGAAAGCGTAGGGAAACTTGTTGTACGACGCGGCGATCACTTTGATATCTGCGCCGCGCGCCGCGGCCACGAGCGGGCCAGTCGCCGAACCGGTGGCGAACTGAGTACTGCCGCCGAGCAACGCGGCAACGGAGCGGGCGCTGCCGGTGATCATGATCACATCGACATCGAGCCCGTGCTTGTCGAAGATTTTGAGATCTTTCGCGATCCAGACCGTGCTTTGAAACCCGGACAAGCCGCCGTAGTCGGCGACGATCTTGTCGGCCGCATGGCCGAACGTCGCGCCGACAAAAATCAAACTCGCTATCGCCATGCCCTGGATGGTCTTCAGAAGCGTGTCGCCGTTCAAGGTTCCTGGTGGAAGGTTCAATGTCGCACTCCCAGTGGTACGTCCGAACTTATATCTCCGCGTACTCTGCGGCTGACAGCAATAGAGTCCGAAGTAGGAACGCCGAACGTCGAACATCGATCAGTGCTTCACCCTACTTCTTCTTGTAGAGACTATCAATGTAGCCGCTCTGATCCAGCTCACGGATAAAGGTCAAATCCGCGAAATCCTCCGGCTTCGCCGGCTTGCCCTTCGCCTCCGAAGCCAGAATCGTTTTGATGCCTTCGAGCGACGGGTATTGCTTGCGCGGCAATACCGCGTCGTTGAGGAGATTCTCCCAGGTCTTTTCGAGGATCTCGCGTTCCACGCCGCGGCCGAAATATTTGGACAACACCTTCAGCGAGGTTTCTTTGTCCGTGTAAATGCGGTGGACCGCTTCCACCTGGGACTTCACGTAGCGACGAACGATATCCGGATGCTCGCGGATGTATCTCTTGGTGGTTGCCGCGCTGGTGTGTTGGTAAACCAGTCCGAGCTTCGGGAGATCCGCCAGGACGGTCATACCTCGCTTTTGCGCGATGAAGCTCGCCGGAGGATTGATGACGGTGGCCTGTACCCGTCCGGTCAGCGTTGCATCCATGCGCGCCGGCGTGCTGCCGATTTGCACGAGTGTAACATCCTTGCCGGGGGTCAAGCCGATTTTGGACAACGCGAAACGCGCAATGAAATCCGACGCAGAACCGAAGCGGCTGATCGCCACCGTCCCGCCTTTGAGTTGCTCAGGCGTTTTGATTTGCGGTTGCGCCATCAAGTAATAGTTGAGAGAAGTCACACCCCCGACGATGAGCACGGCATCCGAGCCGGCAAGCGCGCTGTTAACCACCGCCGATCCCGCCACCTGACTGATCGGTGTGTCTGCCGAAACCAGCGCCATCACGGCGGTCGTGCCGCCTGTAAAGAAGATCAATTGAACGTCCAGACCGTTCTTCTCGAAGATCCCCGCTTCCTTCGCCACCCAGGCGGGAAGCTGGTCGCCGCTGATCGCGCTGTAGCCCACATTGACCTTCGTCAGTTGCGCAAACGCCGGAGCCTTGAAAAACGACAAAATCGTGACCGCAAGCCATAGCAGCGTCCAGATGATCCTCATGCAGATCCCCCTTGCATCCTTTATATATAGCGCCGGCCCGAACGCTTGTGCGCTCGGATATTGGCTCGAAAGTACGAAAGAAGTCTTAGAAAGTCAATGAACGGAGAGTGTTTGCGCATGGACTCCCTGCTCACGTGACTTCGGCTCCCGGGCTTCGCGCCTTGACAGGCTCCGCGTATCGTATGTGATGACGTATATACATTGGCGGGCAAATGAAGACGCGAAAATCTTCCGCAGCGGAAACAGCTTTCATGGAAGACCGAGGAAAGCAGCCTCGGTTACAGAAAAGACGCCGGGCTTCTCATGAACGTAATGCTCCATACAACATCTGCATTTATGTCATTAAGCGCCGGCCACAATCCGTTCTCGATCGATTTTTCTCGGTTCCGCCCGGGTGGTATCGTGATTTCCAGCATCACCCTGGCGGAACTGGAATATGGCGCGGCCAGAAGCACGCAACCGAGAAAGAACCGGGAGGCTCTTGACCAGTTTGTGTCCGCGCCGGAGGTTAATGCTTTCGGACCTGAAGCGGAGTTCGGTTTCCGAAGCCTTGTGGCGAAAATCGCGATCTCGATTCTCAATCCCCGATTCTCGTTCTTCTCTGCTTCCTCGGCGCCTCTGCGGTTAAGATTTTCCTTCCGATCGCTTGACACACCATATCCGCTGAAATATCAGTGGTTGAAACTCCAGCGACGGAGCACGTAAATGAGCATTCGTGGTCAGGCGGCGATCGTCGGCATCGGCGAAACTCCGGTGGACCGCCTCGGAAGCAAACCGGGCGAGCCGCAGAAATCAACCGCCGAATATCTCGCCTGGGCCTCGCGCCTTGCCCTCGAGGACGCGGGCTTGACGATCAAAGATCTCGACCGCCAGGGACTCGCCGCGATCTACACGACAAACCACTCGCAGCCTTTTTGGCCTGAAGAGGTGGCGAGCATCGTGGGCTTCACCCCCGCAGTTGCGCTCGCCGGCGGGAACGGCGGCGCAAGTTCCGTTTCGCTCCTCGGGCACGCAACGGCCGTCATCGCCGCGGGACTCGTGGACCTCGTCCTTGTGATCGCAGCCGCGGCTCCCTTCAGCGAACACGGCCGGACGCGGGCGGAGCCGATGGACACCCGCGATTTCGAGATGCCCTACGGCGTGATGGGACCCAACTGCAAGATCTCGTTCGTCATGAGCCGTTACATGTACGAGTCCGGCATGACCGAAGAGCATTTCGGCAAGATCGCCGTCACGGGCCGCTATCACGCTTCACTCAACCCGGCCGCGTATCTCAGAAAGCCGATCACTATCGAAGACTACAAGAAATCGCGGCTCATCTCCGATCCGATCCGCCTGTACGATTGCGTGTTGCCCGCTAACGGCGGCAAAGCCTATATTCTCGCTTCTCCGAACAGGGCAAAAGCACTCCGTCAACCGCCGGTTTGGCTGCTCGGATGGGGCGAGCGCGAAAACCCGAGCGCGGGTCCGCGCTATCGAGCCAACCCGCTTGTGACCGGCATCGCCGAATGCGCCGAAACGGCTTTTGCAATGGCAGGCGTGACGCGCAAGGACATCCGCTGCCTAAACCTCTACGACGACTACATTCCGATCGTGATGCTGCAGATCGAGGACCTCGGGTTTTGCAAGAAGAACGACAGAGAATTTTTCGAGAAAACCGACTTTACCTTCAAAGGCGATCTGCCGATTCAAACGAGCGGCGGCATGATCAACTGCGGGCAGCCCTCGACCGCGGGCGGCATGTTGCACGTGATCGAGACGGTGCGCCAGCTCCGGGGCGAGGCCGGAAAGCGGCAAGTTGCAAACATCAAATATGGAATTGCTACAGGCCTCGGCGCAGTGAACTACGGGAAAAACTTCGGCTGCACCGCCGCCGCGATTCTGGGAAATACGGCGTGATTTACCGCAGAGATAAGACACTCGCGCAAAGGCCGCAAAGCACGCCAAGCTCGGGGAAGTTGAAGAAGTCAATTTGGAATAAAGGAACGGATTTTCTTTGCGCTCTTGGCGTGCTCGGCGCGAGAAAATTGAAAACAGCGAATTGAGTATGGCGGAAGAAGCGAAAATCAAGAAACCATTACCGCAACTAACTCCGCTGAACCGGCCGTTTTGGGAAGGTGCCCGGGCCGGAAAGCTCGTGATGCAGCGCTGTACGAACTGCCGGGCTTGGGTCTGGTGCCCGAGGCCGGTCTGCGGTGAATGCGGCAGCGATAAACTCGAATGGACGGAACTCAGCGGCCGCGGCAAAGTTTTTTCGTTCACGGTCATCCGCGAAGTCGTCGGGCGCGCGCTTCGCGGCTTTGCCCCCGATATTCCCTACGTCACCGCATGGATTGATCTCCACGAAGGGCCGCGTTTCTGCAGTAACATCGTCGGCTGCCCCATTGGTCAGATCAAGATCGGCATGGATGTCGAAGTCATCTTCGAAGATACCGGCGAAGGCGTGACCCTGCCGAAATTTAGACCCCGGGCCACTGAGTAAAAAAGCTCTTGCCTGTTCCGATGCTTGACCCCGGGCGTTCTTGCTAGCGCCGTCGGACGAAGCATTTTTCGGATAAGCCATATCTCGGGCGCGCTACGGTTAGCCGAGGTGGTAAGATATGAGAGTGACGGCAGGCTGGCCAGATATCGTCTAAAGCACCCGCGCGAGCTTCGCCAGATCCTCAGGGCTCTATCTCAATTCGTCGATTCCGCCTCACATTCCCGGCAATCCCATGTTTGCGCAATTGCGCAAACCTGAGGAGTTCCCGGCAACAGAATGAGGAACGTGGACGATCTCGACGAAGACCCCGCGTTTCTGCAGCAACATCGTCGGCTGCCTCATTGAGCAGATTAAGATCGGGATGGAGGCGAGGTTGTTTTTGAGAATACCGGCGAGGACGCGACTTTGCTGAAATTCAGCCTAGCAACTAAAACGGAGCGGCGGCGTATTCTGATTTTTTATCCAAGACTTCAAAATAAAAAGCTCGCCACGGCGTCACTTAATCAAGGCAGTCGCTTTAATCCTCAAAGTAGGTTTCCCATGGCGTCGCACTGAACCGTTCTTTCAACTCGTAGTAGTTTGATATGGATTCCGAGAGTTTTTGGTTCGATTGCTTATAGGTCGAGGGAACGACTCTCTGGCACTCGACACCCAAGAACTCCTGCACGCGAACCATCTCACGGCTCTGGTTCGCAACCAGATCTTCATAAAAGACCTCCAGTTTCGGACGATCTCCCAACCAGGAATCGAAGCGTCGTTTTTCCTCGTCGTTCCGCACAAAAATCTTTAGACATTCGTCATAGTCAAGCCTGATCGAGAATGGTTCTTCGGGGTCGCCCGTTGTATTCGTCCAGCGGTTGGTCTCGAACGCTCGCTTTTCGGAAAGGAGGACTCGGAGAGCGCTGTTCCTTTTGAGGTGAATGACGCGCCAGGCCGTTTGATTTTCCAGGAAGCGCCAGAGCGCTCGACGCGATTCGTCCTGGGCATGGTAATAAAAGAGCTTGAATCCCACGGCGTGTATCGACTTGGGAAACCTTCCGAACACACATCGGTTCAGAAAGCGGACCGGATGCCGCTGCATCAGCGTCACCAACCGCGGTGTATGATAGAGCCTTTCATATTCGGGAAATTCCCACCCGATCGAGTCGTAGGTTCTAAAGATCTCGCCGAATACAACTACCTGGCTATGTGAATTCAACAACCCGCGCAAATAATTGGACCCTGATCTCCCGCGAGAGAGAATGAAGAACCTCTGATAATCTTTGTGACCGGCAAAGAATCCTGTTACCTTCTGCAACGGCGTGAAATGGAGCCTGCCGAATTGTTTCGGCGACTTCTGGTCCTCGGAATTTCGATCGCACCGCGGCGGAACGTTCAGAAATTTCCGGCAAACGGACTCAAGAGCACCGGCCGCGGCCGCATGCATTTGCGGCGAGGGGTAGTACCAGTTCTCGGTCCATCGGCCGCCCCATGGATCTTCGATCGTTACTGGTTGTCGCGTCTTTCGGCTGCGGAGGCGCTGCGGGAGCCCTTTGCTGGATACGCACTCCACATAGGCATCGGCGTACGGCCTTATGGCCTCAATCATCCATGGGCAAACGAGCTGCGGAAATGCACCATACAGCGTGTCCAGCGTTTGGCTATTTTGCGGATAGTACGGTCGCCTAGTCGAAAACCAGAATAGAATCTTGGGGACACGAATTTTTTTCAACAGTTTCCGATATTCGTCGACCCAGTTTTCCCGAGTCTCAGCGACGATTCTATTTACAAATTCCGGAGATCGCTCTCTCAATAGACTCTTGAACGCCTCGTCGCAACCGATAGCGCTGCCATCGGATCTTCTCCGGTAATGTCCCAGTCCCCGGCTTTCGTAGATGGAATTGCTTGCCGATCTGCCCGACATGATTTGGATGATTGCCAACCGTCCGCGATTGACGTACTCCAGCACCCTATCGTTATTTTGAGAGAAAAATGCCGGGCCGGCGCCACCTCGGCCCAGATTGAGGACCGGAACTCCCAGTTTGTTCCTCAATATCACCGGAAACGGCTCCTCGCAAAAACGCCCAAAAGTCTGAGCGCCTCCGATGCAACTCAGATATTCCCCGGTGTCGAGGTGTTCCGGGCGCGGCCCTCGGAGGACCAGCGGAGCACCGGTTACTGGATCGAGAACGCAGGGGTCCAATGGATAAGTCTGATAATCGGCGACTTCCCAATCCGTGACTGCATAATCGGCGGTCATACAGATTCATCATCCTTGCGATTTGGACTTGACGCGGAGACGGCGGCGAATCGCTTTTACAATCCTCTTCGAAAAGCTGAGGGGTCGCCTGAAAGTGACCGTGCTGTCGGCGTGAATCGTTGTGAGGTTTCCTAGATCCACCAAGGGGTGTTTCAGGCTTGGGCTACGCAGCAACTGGGCAAACTCACGGTGTGCCGGATGCGCCGGGAGATGCACGGCGCGGCTTCTAAACTCGGCATCGGAGAAGGTGCCCCAATTGACCAGCTGACTAAAATAGACGGAATCGAACCCAAACCGCTCGCCCAGGCGAACGAAGGCCGGCATTTCCCTGAAATTATTCGCCTGGACGACCATGCTGATTTTGACGAATTCCAGCGGCCCGTCCCGACGGAGCGCGCTGATGAAGTTCAGGTTCGCGAGAAGCTTCGAAAAATTTCCGCCCCGACGGTTGATCGCGTACGTGTCGGATCGTGCGGCATCGATCGAGATCTCACAGCTCCTTATGAGCACCCGAATGTCTTCCGGAATCGTGCGCCACATCGCCTCCGTCCAAAGCAGCCCGTTGCTGTGCAGGTGGATGTGCCTCAGATTTGGCATACTTCTTCTATCCATCCTTTGAAGCCACTTCCTGAAGAAAGGACTCCCAAATGGGTCACCCGATCCGGTAATCAGGAGAAAGTCGGCCCCCGGCAGAGCTTCGAGTTCGAGTTTCTCTTGGATGGCCACGATCTCCTGCGCTTTATCCGATTCAATGATGAGACCCGTCCGGCACGATGGGCACGACAAATTGCATGATTGGTCGTACGTGCAAATGATCTTTTTCGGTCCATATGGAAGCACTGCCTGGCGATTTTCAATCGCCAGCTTTAAATGTGTTTCCTGAACATCACTGACGGGTCGCACGGGCCCCGAACAGGTTTGTAGGAAAGGACACCGAGAATAATTACAATAGCGGAACGAGCCGTCGAGAATGGAGCGCCGAATGGCCTGAGCCTTCGCGCCGTTCCAGATCGACTCGACCGTTTGACCCGTGACGTTCCCGACACTGGTGTCCAGCCAAGACGGGCAGCAAAGATACGTTTCGCCCCGGCCGTTCAGTTGCGTCACTTCAAACCACTCAAACGGTTTAGAGCAAAAAAGCCGCTCGCCTCTGAATTTCAGCTGCTTCATCTAGTAACCCGGATATTGTGAATTGATTTTCTGGCCACGCCAATCTGCCAGGGCTTTCATCTCCGCGCGCTTTCGAAAAAATGCCGTATTCTGCACGATGCTCAGCAGTTCCCATTCCTCTTCGCCGCGCAGAAAGTCAAACAACATCTTGACCGAAGGCATCTTGTAATCATCGACAGCGAGCAAGCCGCCGATCTTTAACCCTCGCGCGCTGTAATGCCAGTCGAGAATCGGAGCGGGAAAGGCGTGCGCGCCGTCAATGAAGATCAAGTCCAAGTCGCGTAGGACGACATCCTCGCGCGGCAGCGCCTTATCGGAAGAGTCAATGACGAAAACGAGACTTGGCTCCAGGCCCAGTTGCGCGCAATACCGCTGGACCCGATCCACCTCCTCGCGATTCGGCGTAACGCATACGTGGCGGGTTCGGGCGATCGCAAAGACGACCGTCGTCTGGCCACACCCGGTCTCCAAAGTCTTCATGCCGGGCTCGAGCACGCTATCGAGATACCTCAGGGTTTCGGCCTGGACGGACCAACTGGTGAGCGCGCCGTTCGCCGAATGAAAACGGGGCGCGTCTTTGATCAGCCTTTCAAGCATTCTGGTTCGGGCAGGCTTAAGGGATACCAACCCTCGATCCATCAAAGCCCGT
>DATMBL010000402.1:0-3598 GCA_035559295.1 Candidatus Eiseniibacteriota bacterium | reverse complement strand
TTTCTATGATCTCACCCGTAGCTACACCGTCGCGTTTGCCATTTTCGCCGGCGTGGCGCTCGGTTCCGCGGTCTGTATGTGCTTGGCGAAACCTCCGGGACGTGCGCTTCCGAGCGCCGAGTGTTGAGCCGAGAGTTCTTGACCAACGGTTCGGAAAGGCAAAAAGCGCGTTTGCGGCGGGGCGCCGCAACGCTTTGACCTCATCACCGCGCCGTGAAATCGCGAAAACGGGAGGCTTGACAACGCCGGCGCCGGGGTGGAAAAGATTGCGACGCTTCGACGGCAACCGGCGACCTACTCGAATGCTCCGGTTGGCAAAGGAGGCAGGATCGATGAAGCCCACCTGGTTGAAAATCGTTGCGTGCACGATCGCAGGCGCCTGGCTGGTGGCGCACCACGCGCTGCTCCACGGCGCCAGCGGGAAAGTTGACTGCGGCGGCGTTACGACCAGGAGCAACGCGCTCCCACGGACCGCCGCAATCGGAACGAACCCAGCAGGCACGGGCGCTCACGCCATCGGCGCTTCGCTGGCAGCGATCGGGAGCAAGGCGACGCCGATCTCGGTCAGGGTGCAGCCGTACAACGGACCGAACGCATGGATGCCGCTCCTGCACGACGGCGAACTCGAGTTCGGCATCATGAATATCCTTGACGCTTCCATGGCGATGCGCGGCACCGGGAACTACGAGAAACCGTATCCCAGCGTGCGCGTGGTCTCGGGCGGCGTGTTTCCGTTTACCGCCGCCATGCTGGTCCGTGACCGGTCGGATATCAAACAATTCGGCGATTTGAGGGGCAAACGTGTGGCCTGGGATTACGGCGGGCACGCTATCAACCAGACGTGGGTGGAAGCGATGCTCGAGGCGAGCGGCGTCAAGCCGAACGAGGTGGTGCATATACGGGTGTCTAATCTCAATGACGGCGTGAGAGGGGTCGCCGAGGGTAAGGTAGACGCGTCGATCACCGGCGTCGGTATCGCCCTGGTCGAGGAGGTGAACGCCACCGAGCCGATTCGTTACCTGAGCCTGCCCACGACGGATGCGGCGAAAGCGGTGCTGGCCCGCTACGGCGCGTCGATCGTAAAGCAGCCGCAAGTCACGGGCGTCAAGGGGGACACGTACGTGATCGGGTATCCGCTCCATCTGGTGAGCTCCACGAAAGTGAACGAGAAAACGGTCTACACATTGGTCAAAGCTTGGTGGGACAACATGGCCGAGCTGCAGACCAAGCACCCCTTGCTAAAACAGTGGACGAAAGAATCGCAGGCGATTACGAACTTCACGATTCCCTACCATCCGGGGGCGATCCAGTTCTACAAGGAAGTGAAACTCTGGACGGCAAAGCATGAGGCGCGCCATAAGGAGATCTGTTCGTGACGCGACACATGCGCCCGGCGCGCCGGTAGCGGATTCCTTCAAAGAACCGCGGCCGCGTTTGCTCGAAGACCCCCAATGGACGAGATTCCTCTAACCGAGGAAATCATTGGCTCGCGGAACCTGCGGGGTTTAGCCCGATGGATCGCCGAAGCCATGCTCGTCGCTATTCCCCTGGCTGGCATCATTTTTATTCTCGAGATTCCCCACAGCCTCGGCTGGTTGATCTTTCCCGAGCAGTATCTGGGGCTGTTTCTATCGCTGGCCCTCTGCGCGACGTTTCTCGTTGTTCCGGAACGCGCGTCCGCGCGGCGCGATCGCGTTCCGTGGTACGACATCATCGCCGCCGCCGGCGGTCTCGCCGTAGGCCTTTACATATTTTTCAAGTACCCCCGATTTGTAAACTCGCTCGGAGAAATTCATCCCGACCGGGTCGCGATGGGCGTGATCACCGTCATTCTCCTAGCCGAAGCCTCGCGGCGACTTACGGGCTGGTCTCTGGTCATCATCGCCGCGGTCTTTTTGCTTTACGCGTTTTTTGCCCAGTTGTTTCCCGGCCCGTTTTACGGGCGCGGCTGGTCGGTCCAGCGAGTCGCGACGTATCTCTACCTCGATCGCAACGGTATTTTCGGTCAATCCCTGGAGGTGGCTTCGGGCATCGTCCTCATTTTTATCTTGTTCGGGCAGATCCTCTACCGCGTCGGCGGCGCCGCTTTCCTGACCGACTTTAGCCTTGCGTTGATGGGACGATTCCGCGGCGGGCCCGCAAAGATGGCGATCGTGTCATCGAGTTTGTTCGGGACGATCAGCGGTAGCGCGGTCGCGAATGTGGTGGTCGATGGCACGATGACCATCCCGATGATGAAGAAGTCGGGCTATCCGCCGACGGTTGCCGCGGCCGTGGAGGCGACGGCCTCGACCGGCGGGCAGATCATGCCGCCGGTGATGGGAGCGGCGGCGTTCCTGATCGCCGAGTACCTGCAAATCCCTTATACCGAGGTGGCGCTCAGGGCGCTCGTTCCCGCCGTGCTTTTCTATGTCGCGCTTTTCGTTCAGGTGGACCTGCTCGCCGGCAGGCAAGGGCTACGCGGAATCCCGCGCGACGAGTTGCCGCGCCTGAGAGAAGTCATGAGCCGATCCGCAGGCTTTCTGGTCCCTTTGACCGTCCTGGTCACCTTTCTCTTTTTCATACCGCGGCGCGCGGAAACCGCCGGCCTGCTCGCGATCGCGTCGTCGTTGGTCGTGGGTATTCTGACGCCGACGCTCAAGTTCGGATGGCGCGAACTCCTGGGAACGTTGCGCGATGCCGGCCGGGCATTGCTCGATATCGCCGCGATCACCGGTCTCGCCGGGGTCGTCATCGGAGTGCTTTCGCTCACGAGTCTCGACTTTTCTCTGACGTTTACGCTCTTGAACGTGGCCCAATCGAGCATCGTCCTACTGCTGGTACTTACCGCTATCCTCAATATGGTCCTGGGACTCAGCCTGCCGACAACGGCTGTTTACATTTTGTTGGCGGTTTTAATCGGGCCAGCGCTCGTGCAAGCCGGGATCGTGCCGATCGCGGCGCATCTGTTTATTTTTTACTTCGGCATGTTGAGCACGATCACTCCTCCGGTCTGTTTGGCCGCGTACACTGCCGCCTCGCTTGCCAAAGCCGACCCGATGCGGACGGGATGGGAGAGCATGAGACTAGGAGCGGTCGCGTATATTGTCCCGTTCATATTCGCGTTATCGCCGACCTTGCTCCTGATCGGTTACTGGTATGAGGTTGCTGTCTCGATCACAACGGCGGTGGCCGGCGCCCTGCTAATCGCCATTGGCCTGGTCGGTTACCTGTTTCGCCCGTTGGGAGCCTTCCGCCGCGCTCTTTTTATCGTCGCGGCCGTCTCCCTTTTGATTCCCGTGGTGCATACCGGCGATCACGCAACCGTCACCTGGTTAGTGAACGGCTCCGGATTGGCCATGGCGAGCCTTCTCCTCGCCCACGAATGGTGGGCGCGTTCCAGCTCCCGCGTTTCTCGGCCGGCGGTGGCCAAGGGGCGCTCCGGCTGAGCCCTGCGGCGCTTTCGCCGGTACATTTCTTAAATATTCAAGGTAGTTACCTGGTATCTCCCAGCTTCGCGCGAGATTTTTCCTTGACACTGAACCGGAGCGTGTATTAAGTTGGCCCCAATTTTTATTTGCAGCTCCGGGAGGTGTAGATGCTAAAGCGCAAAACCGTG
>DATMBL010000401.1:0-4326 GCA_035559295.1 Candidatus Eiseniibacteriota bacterium | reverse complement strand
GGCCCCGCCGCGTGGCGGTCCCGTCCTCGATATCATCGACGATCAAAGATCCCGCGTGGATGAGTTCGATCGCTTCGGCCGCCAAGCGGCAGCGTCGTTCCATAACCGCCGGCTTGGGCTCATCACCGCGCAAAAGCCGATAGCTGAACGCAACCAGTTGAGCGCGGATGCGCTTGCCTCGTCTCGAAGCGATCTCCGAGATCGGTTCCAGCAAAGCTTTTCGGAGAATGGGTTGGACTGCACCGACCTCCTCCACCCCCAGCAACTCCGGCCAGAGTTCGCCCTCCGGCCAGAAGAAACCTTCCGCCCCATCGCTGGACGAACGCGGTAAATCGTCAGGGTCCGAATGCGGTTCGGCAAGCTTGACCGCGCTCGCGGTCGCAGCCTCAACCATTTTCAAAGCCGACTTTTTCATGGTTTTCGCTCCGCCACCAACGACGGATCATCATCATCGATCATCAGACGCTCGGGCAAAACTCCCAGGGCGTTGGCAAGGCGAATGACGATGTCCATCGACACATTCTGCTTGCCGCCTTCCACCGCCACGATACAAACCCGGGTCACCCCGGCCGTTTCGGCCAACTGTTCCTGCGTCCAACCCTTTTTTAAGCGCAACGAGCGCACTCGCAAGCCGAGCGCCGAGAGATATTCTTTGAGAACCACCCTGGGGCGATGGGCACGGACAAATTCCATGGCGATCTTTAGCCCATCGACAAGGGTGCTCGCAGTGGCTGCGCCGGCAATCGATTGCCCTTCCCCTCCGCTAATGATCGCGTGCCCGCCTAAAATGATTCGCGGCGCGCTGGCCAGAGCCGAGATCTCCCCGGCAACCCGGCGCGCATGCTCCCGTCCTTGGGTCATGGTCGCGGATAAGGCAATGACGTGCGGCGTTCTTTTCTTGACCATCTCGACGAGGTCCGCATCCGGCACATCCGGTCCGAGAAAGTCCACCGTCCATCCCTGACTCGAGCACAGATCGGCGAACATCCGCGCGCCGAGCCAGTGCTGCTCCCCTTCGACACAGCCGACAAGCACGCGATAGGAAAACCGGCGCTCGCGCCAGGCGAACATCGATCCGAGTCGGTCCAGGTGGTTGAGGACGATCTGAGTCGCCAGGTGCTCCTCGGCGACGCCGATATTTTTGCTGCACCACAGATCGCCGACGGTGACGAGCGCCGGGACGATCACCCGGGAATAAATTTCGTCAAGCGAACAGCGCTGGCTCACGAGATCTTCGATGACGCGGTTTGACGCCAACGCATTGCCCTCGGCCAGCGCCTGGGCATAGCCGGCCTGGATTTTCTCCAGACCGTCTTGGTGCTTCACGGTTTTCAGCGAGCGCGAAGACTTCATGCTTTCACAACGGCAGAGACGCCCGTACGCCTGCGACCACCGGCGCCCAAGCGGGACGATGGCGTGTGCCGCCGGAGCCCGAGCGCGCAAACTATTCTTTTACGTTGTCGGCTCAAGAGAACGATAGAGTCATGGCGGCTTCCCACCTGCCCGACCAGCAGAGAAGCAAGGGATCCCGTCGCTCCGTTAATCACAAGTTTCATGGGACAAGCCTATAGGCTGCTCAATTCATAGCAGTCATAGCAGATTGAAAATGATAGTCAAGTATACTTGACTTAATAAATATAATGTTATTAATAATAGACATAACCGATGGAGCAGGAAAATCTGTCAAAGCCGAGACTCGGGATTAGCGCCTGTCTGCTCGGCCAAAAAGTGCGCTACGACGGCGCCCACAAACAAGACCATTTTCTTACCGATACTTTCGGTCGCTTCGTCGAATGGGTGGCAGTTTGTCCCGAAGTTGAACTGGGGATGGGCGTGCCGCGTGAAACCGTTCGGCTGGTGGGCACACCGCAAAACCCTCGGATGGTCGGCGAGCGCACCGGCCGAGACTGGACCGCGGCGATGCAGCGCTACGCGGCGCTGCGCAGGCGAGAGCTCGCCGAGCTAAAACTCTCGGGCTATGTGTTTAAAAAAGATTCGCCGAGCTGCGGCTTGGAGCGAGTGCGCGTTTACCATTCGAAAAACATGCCCGTCCGACGCGGCCGCGGTCTTTTTGCCCACGCGGTCATCGAAGCATTGTCGCTGTTGCCGGTGGAGGAAGATGGCCGCTTGAATGATCCGGCGTTGCGCGAGAACTTCATCGAGCGCGTGTTCGCCTATCACCGCTGGCAACAAGTCCTCGACGGCCCCAAGTCGGCCACGACGCTGCTGGACTTCCACAGCCGGCATAAATTTTTGCTGCTGGCTCACAGCGAGCGCCATTACCGGCGCCTCGGCAGGCTCGTCGCTCAGATGAAAGCACGTCCCCTGCGCGCCGTTTACGACGCCTACGGCCGTTGGTTTATGGAAGCGTTGGCCATCCGCGCCAGCGCGAAAAAGCACGCCAATGTCCTCGAACACATGATGGGATATTTTTCCGAGCATTTGTCGGGCGCGGAACGTAAGGAATTGGTCGAGTTGATCCGCGACTATCGAAACGAGCTTCTGCCTTTGATCGTCCCGGTTACGCTGATCCACCATCACGTCAAAAAATACCGCGTGGCTTACTTGAGTCAGCAAATTTACCTGTCGCCGGCTCCGAAAGAACTCATGCTGCGCAGCCACGCCCGGCGCGGCCCCATCCAAATCTAACGATGAAGACTTATCGACTTGACGCGCAAATTTGGCTGCCCCAGCCCCGCGATCTCGTTTTCGGATTTTTCGCCGACCCGCGCAACCTCGAGCGGATCACCCCTCCCTGGTTGCAATTCGCGATCCTCAGCCGCGGAACAGTCGAAATGAAAACAGGCGCGCGACTCGACTACAAACTGCGCCTGCACGGTATCCCCATCCGCTGGCAAAGCGAGATCGCCTCCTGGGACCCGCCCCGTTGTTTCGTCGATCGCCAAACCCGAGGTCCCTATTCGCTCTGGGTGCACCGGCACCTGTTCACGGAAACGAACCAGGGCACGCTGGTCGGCGATCACGTCGAGTACGCGGTTCCGGGCGGCCGTTTGGTGCAAAGATTTTTCGTCGCGCCCGATCTCAAACGGATCTTCCAGTACCGCCAACGGGCGCTGGAAGAAATTTTTACCGCCCCGGGGCCAGGGGCGGCCGGATGATGAGCGAGCTAGGATTCATCCCCGCGACCCTTTTCCAGCGCCGCGATCCGCGCCCTATAGGCTTTGGCATCGAATTTCCGGGAAGTGCTTTCGTAGGACATGTAGCGGATCTTACCGTAGATCGGCCGTTCCGGCCCCCAGGCGCGATCATGCTTACCGACCATCGCCCAGGCGATGCCAGCATAACCGTTGGGGTCTCTGCCGTCGAGCTCATAGCGGTCGTTGAGACGCACGGAGATCGCGAACGCCGCGGCGGGCGATGGACTCCACTCGAGAATTTTTTTAGCCCAGTACATGCGCAGGTAACCGTGCATCCAGCCGCTCAGCACCATTTGCTTCTGCGCCGCGTTCCACAGCGGATCGTGGGTCGCCGCATTTTCCAACTGTTCTTCGGTATAGGAATATTGCCGCTGGTCTTTGAGGTGCGCGCGCAGCGTGCGGTCCGCCCAGGGCTCCCTCGAGTCCCAGGAATCGTATCGGTCGTTGTAGCGGACGAAATTTATCGCCAACTCGCGCCGCACGATGAGTTCCTCGAGAAACGCTTTGCGATCCTCGGCCGGCGCATCGGCGCGCTCCACCGCCAGGGCGATCTCATGGGGCCCGATCTGTCCGAAGTGCAGATACGGCGAGAGCTGGCTGGTGCCATCGAGGTGCGGCTGATTGCGATTCTTGGCGTAGCCCGACAAGCGCTCAGCGAGAAACCGGCGCAGGACCGCCTGAGCCGCCCTGGAGCCGCCGGCCATTCCCGACACCGGCCCGACCGTACGATCCAGGGGGACCCCTTCCAGGAGCCTGTCGCTAGGAAGCAACGAAATCCCGGGCATCGCGAAGGGAATTTTTGCTTTGATGTTTTCCATCGGCTTGAGAAATTCGCTCAGTTTCTGGTGGATTTTCGGCCGGATCGTGCGCGCGGCAAAGTGCTCCTTGCCGAAAAGCCGCGTCGGCACGATCACGTCGGCGTCCACCGTCCAGAACGGCACCTTGAGCTCGCGCGCCACCAGCGCCCGGCGTTTCTCGGCGCCGCGCCGGGGATCTTCATCGCCGACGACCAGGCAAGGCTTGATTTCGGAGCAAAAGCGCAAAAGACTCTGCTCGGGATAACGTTGCAGCACAAAAGCCACGCCGCGCTTGCCCAGGGCCGCCGGCAGTTCCCGAAGCCCGGCGCACATGAACTCGTAGTGACGCCAAGTGGCGTGCCTCGCGCCCG
>DATMBL010000400.1:0-2360 GCA_035559295.1 Candidatus Eiseniibacteriota bacterium | reverse complement strand
CGAGGGGCTCAAGCCGAGCCCCGCCATCAGCTGTTCGTCGGCGCGCTCGACGGCCGAGCCGATGCCGAAGAAAAAGTAATCGAACAGCTCCTCGAAAGCCTCGCGATCGGCCGCGCGCTTCACCAACGCCGCGCGCAAGGCGCTGCGAAACAGCGTCGGGTCTTCGACACCGACCGACTCGACCGCGCGCAGCGCATCGAGATCCTCCGATAACGAGACACGCAAGCCGTTGCGCCGCAGCGCATGGGCAAATTCGATCAGCCGTTCGTGCATGGAAGAGGCGCGTTCAATGCAGGTAGTCCTTGTCGTCGCCGGAGGCGCCCTGCGCCCGCCGCTCGGCGAGATAGGACTGAAGCTCCTGGTGCGCTTTGCGGATGTCCGCTTCGTACTTCATCAACGTCGAGAGCGTCTCGCTCACCAGCGCTTCATCGAGCCGTTGGACATTGAGCAACGTGAGTGCCTTGACCCAGTCGAGGGTTTCGCTGATGCTGGGCGCTTTTTTGAGATCGAGTTTGCGAATGCGCTGGATCACGCGGACGACGTCCTCGGAGAGCTTCTTCCCCGCGCCCGGCACCTTGAGCTCGACGATCTCCAGTTCGCGCCTGGCGTCGGGGAAGTCGAGCTGCAAGTGGAGACAACGGCGTTTGAGCGCATCCGACATCTCGCGGCTGTTATTGCTCGTGAGCACGACGAGCGGGACGTGTTTCGCGCGCAACGTGCCGATCTCCGGCACGCTGATCTGAAAATCGCTCAACAGCTCGAGCAAAAAAGCCTCAAACTCGGCGTCGGATTTGTCGATTTCGTCGATTAGCAGGACCGTCGGTCTGTCGGCGAGGATCGCCTTGAGCAGAGGTCGAGGCAGAAGAAAACGGTCGGAAAAGAAAACGCCGTCGTGCGCCGCGATCGTCTCGACGGCTTGCTGCAGCGTGCGCGCGCCCTGGAGCGTCTCGCCGATCTTGTCTTTCAGAATCTGCGTATACAGAAGCTGCTTGGCGTACTCCCATTCGTAAAGGGCTTTGGCTTCGTCCAGTCCCTCGTAACATTGAAGGCGGATCAAATCGAGGTTGAGCGCGCGCGCCAGCACTTTGCCCAGCTCGGTCTTGCCAACGCCGGCGGGCCCCTCGACCAGAAGCGGCTTTTGCAACTTGATCGCGAGATACGCCACCGTCGCGACATTCTTGCCGCAGATGTACTTCTGCCGGCCAAACGCCTCGAGCACTTCATCGACCGATTGGAACATCGAAAAACTCCTGAAGGTTTAAAACTAACACAAAGCGCCGGTTACGACAAATTTGCCGACAGCGCGGCTACGCCGCAATCAGAATATGTGGGAGATCTCGCGCAAGGCTCGCAAAGAACGCCAAGTTAAAAGATTAAATTTATTTGGGGGCGGGTTGCGGGGCCGTTGCGACCTTGGCGCGCCTGGCGCGACCTTCCGACAGTTACCATCGAAGTCAATTTCCGTAAGACGCGAAAATATTAAGGACGGTGGTCTACAGTACGACGATTGCGCCGGCGCCGGCCTTTGGGTAAACGATATCTGTGTGCACTTTGGCCCTTTACTTTCGGTCGTTCCGTGACTTCCCGCTGGTCGTGGCCGCCAATCGAGACGAGCGCTACGACCGGGCGGCGATCGGCCCGCGACTGATCGAATCGAATCCGGCGATCATCGCCGGCCGGGACCTGCGCGCCGGCGGCACCTGGCTGGGAGTAAACGGATACGGGGTGGTTGTCGCGGTGCTCAACCGGCGCACGCAAGGCGCCGCGGCCGCGCCGCGCGAACTCCGCTCGCGCGGCCTTTTGTGTCTCGATCTGCTCCGCTCAACGTCGGCGTCATCGGCGGCGGAGTTCCTCGTCCAAGACCGCTTTCGCTACCAGCCTTTCACGTTGGTCATCGCCGACGAGGCCATGGCCTGTAGCGCGGCCAATCGCGAAAGCGGGATCGATCTGGCGGAGCTTGCACCGGGCCTACACGTATTCAATAACCGCGGGACGCAGGACGCGCCTGACGCCAAATGTTCCAGAGCCTACGCCCTCTTTCGCGCCTGGCGACCGGACAGGTCGGGCGGGAGCGGCTCGTGGATAGGGCCGCTGAAGGCGCTTCTCGGCGATCACTTCGGAAACGGTTCGAGCGACCCCACCGGAGCGCTCTGCGTTCACGGCGAAGTCTCAGGGACGGTGTCTTCGTCGATCATCGTTTGCGAACGGCAACCGAAGCAGGCGCGATTCTATTACTGCCCCGGCCCACCGTGTGAAAATTCTTTTGACGCCCCGCTGGATCTCCCGATCCGATGATTTCTGCTTCCACGGGAATTCCGGCGGCCGCGCTGATTCTTTTGAGAACCGGCGGGGCCGCCCGG
>DATMBL010000399.1:0-3114 GCA_035559295.1 Candidatus Eiseniibacteriota bacterium | reverse complement strand
GCGACGCGTTGCTGTTGACCGCCGCTCAGTAACGTCGCCGGCCGATCGGCGAGGTCCTCGAGTTGGACGAGCCGCAGGGCCTCGGAGACGCGCCGCGCCACTTCATTCCGCGGCACACGCTGCGAGCCTTCGGCTAAAGGCAGCGCCACGTTTTGCGCCACCGTCAGATGCGGCCACACCGCGTAGGACTGAAACACCATACCCAGCTTGCGCCGCTGAGGCGGCACCCAGGTGGGCGGATTGTCGGAGGAAACCACCTGGCCGGCTATGGAAATTTCCCCGCCGTCGGGCGCCTCCAGGCCCGCGATGCAGCGCAGCAGGGTGGTCTTGCCCGAGCCGCTTGCGCCGACGATGACGAAGAATTCGCCTTCCGCGACGTCGAGATCGAGCGCTTTGACGGCGGCAACGGGGCCGTCGCTTACCTCGAAACGTTTGTGCAGTCGGCGAATCGCAATCATGGAAAGCGGCTAACCCGAGGAGGTCCCGGCTTTCGTTTGCGCGCGCGGCTTGCGTCGCATCGCCGGAAAAGGCGATCGCGGAGCGCAGATCTAGACGTATTCGACGCCCGGCAGGGGATTCGCGACCGCCTCCTCGAGCGTCGTCGCTCGCTTCCACTCGGAAGACGGGCGGCTCCTCCCGTCGGTGCCGATTTGATCCATCGAGGCATAGATCTCTATCTGGTTGCCGTCGGGGTCGAGGAATTCGAGGCCGGGATTGCCGCCCGGACCCCGGCGTCCCTCGTAAACGATCTTGACTCCCCTGGCGCGCAAAAAATCGCGGATCTTAAAAAGCTCCGAGACTGTCGCCACCTCGAGCGCGCAGTGGTCAAATCCGGTTTGTCCTTTTTTGGGGAGTGGATCCGGGTGCTCCGCGGGGGCGAGAGCGATCGTGTGGTGGTCCGTGCCGCAGCGTAGAAAGACCATGCCGCGTTCATTGCGATCGGAGACCTTGAAGCCCATGATTTCGGTCCAGAATCTGGTGGTGCGTTCGATGTCGCTCACGTTGAACACGATGTGGCCGATTTTCTTGATTCGAATGGGAGTCTTTTCTTCCACCATAAAGCCCTCCTTTAGGATCCGGCGCGCTGCGCGGGCCTCGATTCGAACTAGCCGGTTGTCTATCACGGAAAGAGCCTCAAGGCAAAACGGGTCCGGCGAGCGGTGCAAGCCGTTCAAACAGGTCAAACCGTCTGAACAACTCAGGGTACTTGGCTGTTTGAACCGTTTGAAGCGAGCCTAGCGATGAACGGCTGAACGAGAGAGACCCTCTGGCCGGTTCGCCTACTTATATCGCAGGCGCAACACCAGCTTGCGACTGTAGTCTCGGACGGAATCGAGCGACATGGAGCGGCGCTTTAGGAGGTCGAGGCGGATCAGTTTCCAGTGGAGGCTCTTCGCCAGCGAGCGACGTTCATTATCGTCCTCGACATACCTGAGCAGGTCCTCCAGGGTATGGATTTGCTTCAAAAGCTCGGCTTCCGGCGGTAGCACATGGGCGTTTTTCAAAATGTGGTATCCCATCCGGAGGTCCTCCGGAACCCAGGTGAGATCTTCGAGCTCCAGCGGCTTTCCTTTGCCGGGGAGGTTATCGAAGGCGCCCGCCCGCTGCGCTTCGAGGATTCTTTCTTCGGCAATTCGCCAGAAATAGCTCAAGACGAACTCCTGACGGCAGTCGCGCGCGCGAGTTCTTCGGGCGGCTTGACGCGCCGGAACATAAGGAAAAACGCCACGTCGCTGGCGAATTGTAACCCGCCACCCAGGGCCAACGGAAGCGTCAGCGAAACGCTTTGCATGAGATAGGTCGCGATCGTCGGACTGAGCCCGAACGGGACGATTCGAGCCAGGCTCGTAACGCCTGCGGCCGCGCCCCTCTCCTCCGATTGGACCATCGCCATCGTGAACGAGGCTCTGAGCGGATTGTCCATGTAGGCGAAGTAGGAACGGACGGCAAGAAGCGCGGCGGCGACCTGAAAATTCGGCGCGAACGGGATGGCGAGATAGATGATCGAGGCAAGGCCGTGTGAAAACGCCATCGTTCGGACGACGCCCAAATAGCGGGCGATCACGGGCGCGGACAAGAACGAGATTGCCGCCAAAAAATAAGAGATGAAGAAGAGCACGCCGAGAGACTTCAACTCCACGCCGAAACGAAGAAAGAACCAGTACGCAATAAGGGACCCCGCTAGGCCCGCGCCAAAGTTGTCGATGAAAGCCAGCAGAGACATCTTGGTGACGAACGCGGTGGTTTCCTTCGAGATCCTCTTCGGGAGTCTGCGCTCGCGGCGCTCTTCGGTAATTGTCCGGTAGCATATAAAAAGCACGCCGCTGAAAATCGCAGTCAACAGGAATAACGGTTTGTACGAAGCGGCCGCCGGCCAGCCCCGTTGCTCCTGGAGATACTGGGGCAACCCCGCCGCCAGAGCTCCGATCGAGCCCATCACGGATCCGACAAAGGCATTGATGGCAAATATCTGGTTTCGGCTTTCGGGATTGCACTTTTCCGCGAGCAGCGCCTCTTCGACCGGATTGAAGGGGCCGCCTCCCTGGCCGCCGCCCGCCGAACCGCCGGCGCCGACATTGGCGATGATCACGGCGAGGAGGATGAAGAAAAGGCTGCTGAAAAAAAGATAGATGCAGTTGGAAACGATCGTTAACAGCGCCAGGAGCATGAGGATGTTGCGCCTCCCGTAGCGATCGGAAAGGTAACCCCATACGGCGGTCAGGAGCGCTCCGCTGAGATAGGCAACGGAAAAAACCACGCCGATGGTGACGGTCGAATAGCCGATCTGATCGAGGTAGATCGCAAAAACAACGTTCAGGTAAGAGAAAGCAAAGGCGCGGATCCCGCGCGAAACCATCAAAACGAGGACGTCGCGTTCGGCAACCTTGAACATGCGGATTCGTCGACTCGAATATTGCAGTTACCCCGACCGCTCGCGCATCTCCACAGGCTGCGTCTGTTCTTCCGGCGGCTTGATGTCGCGGAACAAATAGTAGAAGGCGCAGTCGTGAGAAAACTGCAGCAAACCTCCGAGCACGATCGGCACGTTCAAAGAAAAAGCCTGCATCATATAGGCGGCCAGGCTGGGGCTTACTGCAACCGGAACGTGGCGGG
>DATMBL010000398.1:0-2890 GCA_035559295.1 Candidatus Eiseniibacteriota bacterium | reverse complement strand
GGTCGAGGCTGTTTATCATCTGGCGGCCGTCGCTTCGGTGCAGGCGAGCGTCGATGATCCATTCGGCACGCACGCGACGAACCTCGTTGGCACGCTAAACCTGCTCGAGGCGGCGCGCCGCAATGGGGTTCGGCGCATTGTCTATGCCAGTTCGGCCGCCGTTTA
The DNA here is from genome assembly GCA_035559295.1 of Candidatus Eiseniibacteriota bacterium. Taxonomy (GTDB): domain Bacteria; phylum Desulfobacterota; class Binatia; order UBA9968; family UBA9968; genus DATMBL01. Next base: position 2,725 of record DATMBL010000398.1, on the reverse strand, counting down.
CGGCGATACCATTGAGCTACCGGTTCGGGAAGAGGCGGCGCCGCGGCCGCTCTCGCCCTATGCGGCCGACAAGCTGGCTGGCGAGCATTATCTGCTCTTTTATGCGCGCGAGTACGGCTTGGCCGCGACCGCGTTTCGGTTTTTCAACATCTACGGGCCGCGCCAAGATCCGTCCTCTCCTTACTCCGGCGTGATCAGCATTTTTGTTGAACGCGCGCGCACCGGTGAGCCGGTCACAATCTTCGGCGATGGCGAACAGACCCGGGACTTCGTCTACGTCGCCGACCTCGTTGAGGTTCTTTATCGCGCGCTCGACCACGCGGGCACCGACGGTCAAGTACTGAACGTGGGCGGCGGGCGGGAATGCTCGTTGCTCGACATACTCGCCGAGCTCGAGCGCCTTTGCGGAGGACCGATCGAGCGGCGCCACGAGCTGCCGCGTATCGGCGATATCCGCCGCTCGTGTGCGGATATAACTCGGCTCGTCGCGCTGCTTGGCTATCGGCCGCAAACCCTTCTCGGCACTGGCTTGGAGCGGTTGCTGGCGTACGGCCATCGCCCTGTTCCATAGAAATTAGAGCATCGGCTCGGTGCTTCTGGCGCGGGTACGCGAGGCAGGGAAAGCCGAGCTTAGAATATATTTGAACGCGCGCCGCGCGACAGAGAGCCGAGCACACGGAGCGCGTCGTGATCTCCGGCGTGGGTCGCGTTCGGTGAGCCAGTTATAAAAAAGCGGCGGGAAAAACGCTGTTCCCGCCGCCCGGTGTTCGCGCGCTAGAGGTGCTAGTTCTTGCCGACCGGCGGATGGATCTGAACGTTGCCGCCATCAAGCGTCGCACTGGCCTCGAATACGACGGCGTTCGTCGCGGGATCGCGCACGGTGATGGAAAAGAAGTCCTGGTCGTTGCTCTTTTTGTCGTGCGGTTCTCCCCCATCCTGCACATAACCGCTGAAGATATAGCCGTCGACGTTGTTCAGCCGGCCCGTTCCTGCGAAGTTAGCTTGGTTGACCTTGAATCCTTTTTTACCACCGGGCTGGCCCGGTCCGCTCCGCTGCACGACTTCGCAGCTCGTAATATGAACGTCGTTGGAATGGAAATTGTCGCCGGTGTTGTGGTCGACGACCTCCCAGGAACCGCGCGGCGGCGGCCCGACGTTGCCGCCGAAGGTGTAATCCTTGGCACCCGCGGTTTTTCCGGCATTGTGGAAGCCGCCGGTCGTGATCCAGCAGACGTCGGGTGGCACGGTTTCCACGGAAAAACCGGCGGCGATCCAAACCAGCGACGCCGGCCAATTTCCGGGGGCGAACACGCCGTCATCGCGCGAGAAGATCTGGGTCGTCAGGCTGTCGGCGCCCGCGGGAACGGTTACGACGAGATTGACCGTATCCCAGAAGCGCCCGTCGTTGCTGTTGAGCTGATCGGAAAATACCGCGGTTGTCCCGCCGGTCGTTACCTCAAAGCTGCTCGGGCGGAAGCCGTACTGGCCGGTGTCGTCGGCCACGCTGCCGACGAACAATTCGACGTTGCCGAGGCGATCCGTGCTGGCCGGGGCGAAGTGGAACGTCTGCGCGACGGTTGCGTCGAGCGGCGGTGGCCAGCTGATCATCGCAAAATCGTTGCCGTCCCTGACGTCGATTTGCGAGTTCGGTGAACCATCATCATAGAGTACTAACACTCCGGCTCCGTATTGTTCCTCGGAAAAATCCAGACCGCCGACGTTCAGATTGCTGGTACCAGGGCTCACTGCCCCCAGGGAGGTGATGTCGGCGCGATAGGAGACGGTGATTTCGCTTCCGCTATACTGCGTGTTTCCGCCGATGAAGTTTCCCGCCACCGGATTCCCGTTGACCTGAATCGTATCGATCGCGGTGAGTTCCGCATGCGTGAGATTGTTGCCGCCCCAGTAGAGAATCGCTTGTTTGACGGTGGCCCCCGTTGGGATCGTTACCGTGATGGTGCCCGGTTGACCGTCGTGCAGCCCCACGCCGGCGGCGCGCACGCCGGTACCGGTAGCGATCGGTATGCTCGGTGTGCCCAGTGTCTCGGTGCCGTCAGCCCAGGCGGTGGTACAAAGGCTCGCAAGGGTAGCCGCGAATAGCGGCGGAAAAAAGTGCGTGATGGATAGGAATTTGGATGGCAATCGCTTTGTCATTGTTTAAACCCCTTTAAGTTTGTTGTCGCAGAACTGAATAGGGAACGATTTCTTTCGCCGAGACGTGCGCCTAGCGAAAGGAATGTATCGAAGCACCCCGAAGCATTCTGGGATGCCGGTTGTAGGGCTGTCAACGAATCATCGGCGGCAGAATCGCCGCGGTTGCTGAAAAAACCCCTGAAATTATCGATCCGTTCGTGCTGGACTCGTCGAAGACATGAAGGGAACTCCTTGATATCGCATACTGTTGCTACGCCTGCCGATCCCGCGCGCGAATGGTCGCGAGTGCTGTAAATATCGACGCGCTGGCTCTTAGGGTAAGACTCGCCTATTCTTCCTCCCGCTTGATTCGGGGCGCCGTGTCTTTGAGATTAGCGGCAAGGCGGCTGGGATCTCTTCGCCCAAGTGTTCACCGAGAGTCACTGCGTCGGTCACCAGTGTTGGCACCTGCACGATCCGACCTATCCGGCCTTCGATGCGGCGATCGCCGCGCAGACGGGCGATCCAATACTGGAGGTCTACCGGGCGATCGACGGCGCGATCGGGGAAATACTGCGCATTGGCGGGCGGG
>DATMBL010000397.1:0-2150 GCA_035559295.1 Candidatus Eiseniibacteriota bacterium | reverse complement strand
CCGCGGCCAAAGCTGAAATCGCCCAGCTCACGCACGAGCTGGCCGCCACTAAGGAGTACCTGCAGTCGCTCTTGGAACAGCAGGACGCCGCCAACGAAGAGCTTCGATCCGCGAACGAGGAGATTCTCTCGTCGAACGAGGAGCTGCAGAGCACCAACGAAGAGCTGCAGATAGCCCACGAAGAGCTGCAAGCCGCCAACGAGGAACTAGTCACGGTCAACGAGCAACTGCGCTATCGGAACGCCGAACTGAACCGGATCTCGAACGACCTGTCGAACCTTCTTGCAAGTACCGGGATAGCCGTCCTCATGCTTGATCGGAATCTATGTATCCGGCGCTTTACCGACACCGCCAAAGCGCTCTTGAACCTGAACGCCGGGGACGTGTGGCGCGCGTTCGACGGGCTCGGTCCGCTCGAAGGCGCGACCGATTTCCATGACCGCTTACTTGAAGCCATCGAAAACGCTCAAACTCATGAGCGAGTGGTACAGGATCGCGCCGGCCGCTGGTACATGCTCCGCATTCGGCCGTATCGCGCCGATCACACGATTGACGGCGCCGTGCTGGTCATGATCGATATCAGCGAGCGAAAGAAGCTCGAGGAAGAACTCGAAACTCTCATACGGGATCTCAGCGAGGCGGATCGGCACAAGAACGAATTTCTGGCCACGCTCGCGCACGAGCTGCGTAATCCGCTGGCGCCGATTCGAAACGCCGTTGGCGTGCTGCGCTCGAAGCATGCGACACAATCCGATATCGAGTGGTGCCGCGATCTGATCGATCGCCAGGTCGGGCAAATGGCGCGGTTGATGGACGATCTCTTCGACGTCGCCCGGATCGCCCGCGACAGGCTCGAGCTCCGCCGCGAACGGATGGTCCTGGCGGATGCGCTCGAGAAAGCGCTTGAAATCAGCCGGCCCTATCTCGAATCACAGGGACACGACCTCGTCCGCGAGCTCGCTCCGGAGGCGATCTGGATCGAAGCCGATCCCGCGCGCATTTCTCAGGTATTTTCCAACCTGCTGAACAACGCGGCCAAATACACGCCGCCCGGCGGTAAAATCATCGTAAGCGGCGAGCGGCGCGAGCGCGAAGCCGTGGTCAGTGTGAAAGACACCGGTATCGGAATCCCCGAGGAGTTGCTTCCTCGTGTGTTCGACATGTTCAAGCAAGGGAAACTCGAGCCTGGCCGAAGCCCGGGCGGTCTTGGCCTCGGCCTTACCCTCGCCAAGAAGCTCGTCGAACTGCACGGAGGACGCATCGAAGCGAGAAGCGAAGGGCCGGGCCGCGGCAGTGAATTCATCGTGCGCCTGCCGGTGGCCGAGCCTGCTGATTCGGTTAAAGCGGCTGAATCGCAGGAACCGGCCCCCGTCACAAGTCAAACGGACATGCCCAAGCGCGTTTTGGTCGTGGACGATAGCGAGGTGCAAACGCACAGCCTGAGGATGTTTTTGGAGCTGAACGGCTACGAAGTCCGAACCGCGCGCGACGCCCCGAGCGCGCTCGACCTAATGGGCAGGTTTGTGCCCGATGTCGCGGTAGTCGATATCGGCTTACCGGGAATGAGCGGTTACGCCCTGGCGCAGCGAATCCGGGAACGGCCGGAGTGGCACCAGCTCGTGCTCATCGCGCAAACCGGCTGGGGCCGTGACGAAGACCGCAGAAACGCGCTGCGAGCCGGATTTGACCATCATTTAACCAAGCCCTTCGAGCCCGAGGCGATGCTCCGGTTGATGGCTGAAGCTTTGAAAAGACCGGCCGACGAGAACCGCCGAGCGTCCTGAGAACGTTACAGTTCCGCAGATCGGGTAGCGGGAATGGTGCACGATCCGTACAAATCGCGGTCGTAGAGCCGCATGGAAGATGGCATAGGGCCTGCTTGTCTCGATTTAGGGAGGTAACCGCCATGGCACAAGAAGAGTGCGCCCATCTCGCGTGCGACTGCTTGGTGGAAGAGGGAAAGGCGATCGCGAAAGATGACGAGCTGTTTTGCAGCGCCTATTGCGCCGGCGCTGATGAAGAAGCGGACAGCTGCGAGTGCGGTCACGACGACTGCGGCTGATTTACCCGGATTTTTGCTCTTGACGAACTCGACCGTTCCCTCATCCCGTAGGGGCGGTTTCCAACCCGTCCCTACGGTTTACCTTCTC
>DATMBL010000396.1:0-5453 GCA_035559295.1 Candidatus Eiseniibacteriota bacterium | reverse complement strand
GCCGTAGCGACACGGCGCGCGCCCGGCGCTCTTCGAGCGGCGCATCGTCCAGAAACGCATACGGATTCGCGTTCAGGATTTCGTGCGCCATCGGCGACGGAGCGGGGGTATCGAGAGCAACCGTCTTCACCGCCCCGTCTTCGATCAATTGCAAGAGCGCCTCCAGTCCGGCGATGTCCATCGCCTCGTGCAGGCAGTCCCGCATCGTTTCCCGAACCAGGGGATGATCCGGAATCTCCACCGCTCCAACGCGATTGTCCTGGCACATGACCTGCTCGGGAAACGTCGCCGCCAAAAGGTCCTCCGCGCGCATGCGCTGCAGCGCGACCGGCACCTTTCTACCGCCGCTCTGGCGCATCACGGCAAGCGCCCGCGTGGCGTTCCAGCGCCATCGGTTCGTGAACAACGGCGATGCCAACACCGCCTGGGTCAACTCCCGTTCGACGATCGCGGGCCGCAACATCGAGAACACCTCGGCGACGGGAAACGAATGCTGCTCGACGAGCGAAATGACGATGCCGTCGTCGGTAGCGGCGGCTTGCAGCTCCCGATTGAAGCTCAGGCAAAATCTTTTTCGCAGAGCCAGTCCCCAGGCCTTGTTGATCCGTCCTCCCCAGGGTGAATGGATCACCAGCTGCATCCCTCCGGCCTCGTCAAAAAAGCGCTCGGCAACGATCAAGTGCCGGTCGGGCACGCAACCGAGGACCGACCGCGTTTCGGCGATATAAGCGACCAGCTGCTCTGCAGCGGCGTCATCCAACCGCACGTTGTCGGCGAGCCACTGCCTTGCGGCTGCGGGATCGGCGCTGCGCGCCGCAAGCTCGCGCCGCAGTTCGGAGACTGCGGCGGATAGTTCACGGGTGCGCGCCGGCGCCTCGCCCAACCAGAAGGGAATCGTCGGCGGGAGCCCTTGCGCGTCCTCGACCCAGACCTTGCCCGAGCCGACGCGCCGGATGCGCCACGACCGGTTTCCCAGGAGAAAGATATCTCCCGCGAGGCTCTCGATCGCGAAATCCTCGTTGACCTTGCCGACGAACGTTTCCGACGGAAACTCGATCACGTCGTAATCCGCCGTGTCCGGAATCGCCCCGCCGTTCGTGATCGCCGCGAGACGAGCCCCGCGCCGAGGCCGCAGCATCCCGTTTATCCGGTCGCGGTGAATGTAGGCTCCGCGGCGACCGGTTCGAGCGCCAACCCCTTCGCTGAGCATCCGGAGGACCTGTTCGAATTCCTCATCCGTCAAATTGCGATACGGGTAAGCGCAGCGCACCAGACGGCTCAGGACCGCTTCCGGCAAACCGCCGCCGGTTTCTCGGACGGTTTTCTGCCGAGCCTGTGGAGGCGGAAGGCTTGCAACCTCGGCCACGATCTGTTGCGCGAGGACGTCGAGAGGCTTTTCCGGAATCGAGAGACAGTCGAGTTCGCCCCGCCGCACCGAGCGCATCGCGGCGGCGCATTGCACGAGATCATCTCTCGTCAACGGGTAGAAAATACCCTTGGGAATCGCGCCCAGCCAGTGGCCGGATCGCCCGACGCGTTGCAACAAAACCGCGAGGCTTCGAGGCGCGCCGATGTGGCACACGAGATCGACGTGACCGATATCAATGCCAAGCTCGAGCGACGCCGTCGCCACGACCACGGGCAGCGCTCCCGCTCGGAGTTTCTCTTCGACTTTAAGACGCGTCACGCGCGAAAGACTGCCGTGATGGGCCCCGACCTGTTCTTCGCCCAGCCGCTCGCTCAGTTGGTGCGCCACGCGCTCGACGAGCCGTCGCGTATTGACAAACACGAGCGTGCTCCGGTGCGCCCGCACCTGGCCGAGTATTTTTTCGTAAATGTCGGCCCAGATCTGCTGTGTTGCGATCGCACCCAGCTCCTGATCGGGCAACTCGATCCGAAGCTCGAGTTCGCGCTGGTGACCGACATCGACGATGTCGCAGTCGACCCCGCCGCCCGGCAGCACATGCTCGCTCCCGACGAGCAAACGCGCCACCTCCTCGATCGGTTTCTGCGTGGCGCTCAGGCCGATGCGCTGCAAGGGCTTTTGCGCCACCGCATCCAGGCGCTCGAGCGACAGGGCGAGATGAGCGCCGCGCTTGTCTTGGGCGACCGCGTGGATCTCATCGACGATCACCGTTTCAGCGTCGCGCAGAAATTGCCGGCTCCGTTCGGCTGTAAGGAGGATATACAGTGATTCGGGAGTGGTGATGAGGACGTGGGGCGGCCTGCGGATCATCGCCTGGCGCTCGCTCATCGGCGTATCGCCTGAGCGAACCGCGACGCGGATACCCGGCAGCAACACTCCTTCGCGGTCCGCCAGCCGGTAAATTTCAGCGAGGGGCGCTTGAAGGTTCTTCGCGATATCGTTCCCCAGGGCCTTCAGCGGCGAGACATAGACGACGCTCGTCGTTTCCTCGAGCCGTCCCGTGGCGGCACGCCGGATCAACCGGTCGATCGACCAGAGAAACGCGGCGAGAGTTTTGCCCGACCCGGTCGGCGCTGCAATCAGCGTGGGACGCCCCCGCGCGATCGAGCGCCAACCGAGCTCCTGCGCCGGCGTCGGCCCGGCAAAACGCCGAGCGAACCATTCCCGCACCAGCGGATGAAAATCGATTTCCACTCGGTCGCCTTCTGCCAAGCTAAAAGTAGGAGCCGAGAGTCGGAGACTGCGCCACGAAGGACACGAAGAGCACGAAGTTGAAGAATCTTTAAATTGAATTCCCTTCGTGAACTTCGTGCCCTCTGTGGTGAAAATTCAACGCTTATTGGATCAGATCGCCGATCCGCTCCCAGCGCACCCAGCGGTCGCTCCCGTCCCAGGACCAGTAAATCAAAAATGCCTTGCCGCGGATGTCGTCGATATTCACAAAACCCCAAAAGCGGCTGTCGTGGCTGCGATCGCGGTTATCGCCCATCACGAATACATGGTTTTCCGGCACGGTCTTGGGCCCGTACTCGTCTTGATTGGCGAGCGACGCGGCTCCGGGGATTTCGCTGCCTTCGAAGTGCGCGTGGGGATCATCGATCGGCTTGCCGTTGACGAATACCTTCTTATCGCGTATTTCGACGGTCTCGCCCCCGACGGCGATAACCCGTTTGATGAAGTCTTTGGAACGATCTTCGGGAAAGATGAACACGACGACGTCCCCGCGTTGCGGCATTCGGTATCGGATCGCGTAGTCCTCGGCAAACGGAATCCGAATGCCATAGGCCAACTTGTTCACCAAAATGTGGTCGCCGATCAGCAGGGTCGGGATCATCGATCCCGACGGAATCTTGAATGCCTGCACGATAAAGGTCCGGATAAACAAGGCGAGCAGCAGCGCCATGACGATCGCTTCCGCGTACTCCCGGAAGGTCGATTTGGCGCGCGCAGCCTCATGCCCGGCGGCCGCGGCGCGCTCTTTTTGTTTGGTGAGTTTGTCGAGAGACATCAAAGCTCCAGTTTAACGCGAACAGACGCGGTACCGATCAGATCTTCAATGCGGCAAGAAACGCCTCTTGCGGGATCTCGACCTTGCCCACTTGCTTCATGCGCTTTTTGCCTTCCTTTTGCCGCTCGAGGAGTTTTCGCTTGCGCGTGATATCGCCGCCGTAGCATTTCGCCGTCACGTTCTTGCGCAGCGGCTTGACCGACTCGCGCGCGATCACGCGGCTGCCGATCGCCGCCTGGATCACGACCTCGAAGAGCTGGCGCGGGATGAGTTCTCGCATGCGCTGCGCCAGATCGCGGCCGCGGTAGTACGCCTTGTCCCGGTGCACGATCATCGACATGGCGTCAACCGCCTCGCCGTTGATCCGCACGTCGAGCTTGACCAAATCCGCGGGCCGGTAACCGGCGACCTCGTAGTCCATCGAGGCGTAACCCCGGCTTACCGATTTCAGCCTATCATAAAAATCCGCTACGATCTCGTTCAGCGGCAAGTCGTACGTAACGACCACTCTTTTAACTCCGAGATAGCGAATCTCCCTCTGGGTCCCCCTTCGCTCCTCGCAGAGATTCAACACCCCGCCGAGAAATTCCTGCGGCACATGGATCGTCGCCTGGATGATCGGCTCCTCGATCTCCTCGATATCGCCCTCGGGCGGTAGTTTCACCGGATTGTCGATCAGCAGCGTCTCTCCCGTCCTCTTCCTCACCCGGTATACGACCGTGGCCGCGGTCGTGATCAACGTCAGGCCAAACTCCCTTTCGAGGCGCTCCCGCACGATGTCCATATGGAGCAGGCCGAGAAAGCCGCAGCGGAATCCGAAGCCCAGCGCCTGCGAGGTCTCGGGCTCGAACGTGAACGAAGAATCATTGAGCCTGAGCTTTTCCAGCGCGTCGCGCAGCGCCTGGTACTGGTTGGCCTCGGTCGGATAGAGGCCGCTGAACACCATCGGTTTCAAGGGCTTGAATCCGGGGAGCGGCGCGCTCGCGGGGTTTTCGTCCAACGTGATCGTATCGCCGATCCGCGTCTCGGTGACCTCTTTGATGCCGGCCATCAAGAACCCGACTTCTCCCGCCCCGAGCTCGGCGGTTTCCACCGGTCGCGGTGAAAAAATGCCCACCCGGGTGACTTCGAATGTCCGCCCGCTGGACATCATACGGATACGGCTTCCCTTGCGCACGCGCCCGTCGAACACGCGCATCATCACCACTGCTCCGTGATAGGGATCGAACCAGCTGTCGATGATCAGGGCTCGAAGCGGTTCGCCCGTGCTCCCTTTTGGCGGCGGAAAGCGGCGCACGATCCCCTCCAGAATCTCTTCGGTTCCGATACCTTCTTTGGCACTGGCCAGGATCGCGCCCGAGGCGTCCAAACCGATGACATCCTCGATCTCTCTTTTCACGCGCTCGGGATCCGCGCTCGGAAGATCGATCTTGTTGATCACCGGCAGGATCTCCAAATCGTGGTCGAGCGCCATGTGCACGTTGGCCACGGTTTGCGCCTCAACCCCCTGCGCCGCATCGACGACCAGCAAAGCGCCCTCGCAGGCGGCGAGGCTGCGTGACACCTCGTAGGTGAAGTCCACGTGCCCGGGTGTGTCAATGAGATTGAGCATGTATTGCCGGCCGTCGCGGGATTGGTACCGCAGGCACACCGGGCTGGCTTTGATGGTGATGCCCCGCTCGCGTTCGAGCTCCATACTGTCGAGGATCTGCGCCGTTTTTTCCCTCTCGGTTACCGTGCCGGTGAATTCGAGCAACCGGTCCGCCAGGGTTGATTTGCCGTGATCGATATGCGCAATGATCGAAAAATTCCTGATGTGCTCCAGACTCATACGCGCCCGTGGTCTCGGTAGTACGCGACCGTTTGTCGCAGGCCGTCGCGCAGAGCCGTTCGCGGCGTCCAGCCGAGCACGCGCCGGGCCAGGCCCGTCTCCAAACAGCTCCGGCGCTGTTCGCCGGCTTTGGCGGGGCCGTGCGTCGGCTCGAGCGTGGAGCCGAGTTCTTCGGTGAGCAATCGGCA
>DATMBL010000395.1:0-12383 GCA_035559295.1 Candidatus Eiseniibacteriota bacterium | reverse complement strand
GCGGCTACAAGCGGAGGGAGATCGAGCGGGTGGCGATCCTGTCACCCGTGAGCAACGCGCGGTCGCCGGCGAAAGCGGCGGCGGAAACGGGAGATGAACCGGGTATGATTGCCGCGCTCTATGGTAAAACCGTCGCGGTGGCGCGTCGGCGTTACGAAGCCGGGCGAGCACTCCTCGAGCGCGGTTCATGGGACGTTTTCTTGCTGGACGACGGCTACCAGCACCGCCGCCTCGAGCGGGACTTGGACCTGCTGGTGTTGGGAGCGGACTGCCGCGGCTGGGTTTTGCCCGCAGGGCCTTTTCGCGAGCCGCGGAGCGCCTTGCGCCGCGCGCACGCGTTTCTCATAACCGGCGCCGAAGAGTACTGGGCCCGGCGGCTCGAGGCCGAGGGCCGGGGACCCTCTTTCCGGGCATCTCTCGAGGCGAAGTGCTTGATCGGCTGGGAGGCCGGACGGCTCAAGGAGGCGCCGCTCGCTCGGCTCGACCGCAGTCGGATCGTGGCGGTTGCGGGTATTGCGAACCCGGACGGCTTTTTCAACATGATCTATGACTGGGGCGGCGACATCGTTGCGGCGCTGAGATTCCCCGATCATCACGCGTTCGGTTTGGAAGACTGGCAGAGAATCGGTCGGGTGAGCCGCGACGCCGACCTGATCATTACGACTGAGAAGGATCTGCTCAAACTGGCGGGGTTTCCGTTCGCCAAAGACAAGCTGTTCGCGCTTCGGGTGGCAATGGTTGTGGAAAACGGGGATCGCTTGGTCCAGACTATTGCACATACGATCGGGCTGAGAGCGGCTGCGGGTAAGAGCGTTGAGGCCGAGAAAGGTTAAAGGCTGTGAAGAACATTCTGGGACGAGCGCACACCATGTTCTTCCAGACCCGGTGTAAAGGTCGGGATTTGGCCCTGGTTCGATCATGGCGGTAGAAAAGTCAGCGGCGGTGTTTCTCGATCGTGACGGCACGCTCGTGCGCGATGTTGGTTATCTACGCCGGCCCGAAGAACTCGAGATCCTGCCGCGCGCGGCCGAGGCGTTGGCGCGGCTGCGTCAGGGCGGGTTGAAAATCGTCGTGGTCACAAACCAGTCCGGTATCGCCCGCGGACTCCTGAGCGAGCAACGACTCGCGGCGATTCATGCGCTGCTGGTCGAAAGACTCGCCGCCGGCGGCGCAACGGTGGACGGCATCTATTATTGCCCGCATCATCCGACCGAGGGAGTGGGCGCCTACCGGCGCGCGTGCGATTGCCGCAAGCCCAACACGGGACTCGTGCGCCGCGCGACCGAGGAGCTGGCCATCGAGCCGCGCGCCTCCTACGTCGTGGGCGACCAGTCGGTGGATATGGAGCTCGCCGGGCGTGTGGGCGCAAAGGGCGTGTGGATCGACGGTCGTACGGGCCCGCGCGTCGGTCCCGCGCCGCGCTGCTCCTACGTTGCAACGGATCTCTGGGACGCGGCCCAATGGGTGATCGAAGATCTCGAAAGCCGGGTAAGCGGATCCCGCCCCTGAAAACCTAGAGGATGGATGCGCCCAGGAAAGTGCATGGACGAACAGTCATTCTCACCACTCCCCAGGGGTGAGGCTTCCCAGGCGGCGCTCCTTGGGATCGCAAGTTGCGGATGGCAAACTTCAAAATGGCAGCTCTGAGATCCGGGATCCGTGATCGTAACTCCGAGCGCAGCGAGGATGGAGGCGGCCGTTGAGGCGGAGACCCGTTGACCGAAGGCCGGAGCGGCTCCCGCTCAGGCCAAAGCCGAGCGCATCAAGGATCGGGGATCGATACGTATCCTCGATCGGGAGGGGGCGCCGATGAAAGCGTACGGGGAGGAAAACGTCGGGAATATCGTTTCGCTCGAGCACGTCAACGTGCAGGTTCCCGATCAATCGTTGGCGACGCTGTTTTACGTCGTCGGCCTGGGGCTCACGCGCGATCCCTACCTGAACGTCGGTTTGGACAACATGTGGGTCAACGTCGGCGAGCAGCAGTTTCACCTGCCGACGGGGCCGGCACAGCTGATCGGCGGCCATATCGGCCTGGTCATGCCCGACCTCGAAAGCGCCGAACAACGTCTCGGGCGGGTGGCGGAGAGGCTCAACGGCACCCGTTTCGCTTGGGGCCGAAGCCGGGGGTATCTCGAAGTCACCTGTCCCTGGGGTAATCACATCCGTTGTTATCCGAGCGGCGAGCCGGCCTTTGGCGATATCGGCCTGGGGCTCGTTTATGTCGAGTTTCGCGTCGCTCGCGGCGTCGCGCGCGCGATCGGCAAGTTTTACGAAGCCGTATTCGGGGCGCCTTCGGCGATGCTCGAGGACGTTTCCGGCCCGGCGGCGCGCGTGGCGATCGGACGCCACCAGGCTTTGATCTTCCGCGAAAGCGATGCGCTCGAGCCGTACGACGGCCATCACGTCGCCGTGTACGTCGCCGATTTCTCCCGGCCGTACCGGTTTCTCAGCGAGCGCGGGTTGGTGACCGAAGACGTGCGCAACCACCAGTTCCGGTTTCAAACGCTGGTGGAGCCGAGCGACGGCAGGAGCGTTTTTGAGTTGGAACACGAGGTGCGGAGCTTGCGCCATCCGATGTACGGCCGGCGCTTCGTCAACCGCGACCCGAACCAGAGCCAGCGGAACTACCGTCGCGGGCGCGACGACCTGATCCCGTTCCGCGGGTAAGCCGCAAGCGAAAGGGAGGGCCTTCACAGCGGAGGGAGTTATGCCGATCAGTAAGGACCTTTTGGATATCCTCGCGTGCCCGAAGTGCAAGGGCGATATCCATTTGAACGAGGGCGGCGACGGTTTGATCTGCGACGCCTGCCGCCTGATGTATCCGATCAAAGACGACATTCCCGTAATGCTCATCGACGAAGCGATCCGGATCTAGGAGCCGCCTTGGGCGAGTGGACGAAAGTGCTGCTCGTGCAGACGAGCTTTCTCGGCGACACGGTGCTGACGTTGCCGCTCGTGTCCGAGATCAAGCGTCGGTATCCGGCGACAAACCTGAGCGTCTTGTGCAGCCCGCGCGCCTGCGACTTGCTCGCGGGCTATCCCGGAATCGATCGGGTCATGGTCGATGACAAGAACGGAACCGACGGGGGGCTCGCGGGGCTGTGGCGCAAAGCGGCCGAGCTCAGAAAAGAAGGCTTCACGATGGCGCTTTGCCCGCACAAGTCGCTGCGCAGCGCCTTGCTCTTGGCGCTCGCGCGGATCCCGCGGCGCATCGGATTCCGCCAGAGCCGCGGCTGGTTTCTTTTTCACACGCGCGTCGATCGGGATTTTTCCCGCCATGATGTGGAGCGCAATCTCTCGATCTTGCAGGCCTTCGGGATTGCTCCCCGAGACTGCCGCCGGAGTCTCGATCTGCCGCTCGACCGTCACGCGGCGAGCGGCGCCGACCGGCTCTTGCGCTCCCTCGGTGTCGATCCAACAAAGCCGCTGATCGGCATCAACCCCGGTTCGGTCTGGCCGACCAAGCGATGGGCGCCCGAGAGTTTTGCCCGGCTCATCCAACTTTTACGCAAACAACACGACTGTGAAGTCGTGTTGTTCGGCGGTCCGGAGGATATCGAAACCGTGGCGCACGTCCGGCGCGGCGCCCCGGATGCAGTGAGCTTGGCGGGTAAAACTTCGCTACGCGATCTGCCGGCGGCGCTCAGCCGCTGCGCGGTTTTGGTCTGCAACGATACCGGGCCGATGCACATCGCGGTCGCGCTCGGCATCCCGGTCGTGGCGATCTTTTGCTCGACGACGCCTTCCCTGGGATTCTATCCCTACTCGTCCCGTGCCATTGTCGTTGAAAAAAAACTCGCCTGCCGGCCGTGCGGCCTGCACGGCGGCAGGCGCTGCCCGTTGGGAACGGAGGATTGCATCCGGCTGATCGAACCCGAGGTCGTGGCCCGCGCCGTGGGACGGTTGCTGCACCCTGAGGCTTATCCGGCAGCGAAGGCGGCCGATCCGTATACGCCTCAATGGGTTTCGGTCTAGAGAGCTTCGGATTTCGAACGGCTGCAGCGGCTCTGGTGACGAAGCGATCATGGCGCAATGGAATGACCGGCTGTGCGGGCCGATTCCGCACCAGTTCAAAGAGGTCCGAAACGATCGGCGCCTGCTCGCCGTTGCGCGCTCCGACATCGCGGAGTTGTTGGACCTTGAAAGGCTGACGCTAAACGACAGCTGGCATCCGAGCCTGTTCGAGGGGCGAGCGCGTTTGGGCTCGGTGGCGCTGCCCAACGGCGATACGGTACTCGTGCGCGCCTATCGACACGGCGGCCTCTTGCGCGGCATCACGCGCGGCTGGTTTTGCAGCTGGCCGCCTCGCCCGTTTCGCGAGCTGGCGATCACTGAGGAAATTCGGCGGCGGGGCGTCCCCACGGTAGAAGTTTACGCCGCCTGTGTGGCTCCTCTTGCCGGACCCTTTTACCGAGGCTGGCTGCTCACCAAGGAGCTCAAGGGCGCCCAGGATCTCTGGACCGCGCTTCAGACCGGTTTCGCTCGTACGCTTGGGATCGACCGGGTGTTGGCCGCAGTTGCGCGCGCGCTAAAGGCGCTCCATCGAGAGGGGGTTTACCACCGGGATTTGAATTTGAAGAACATTCTCGTGCGCGGAGAAGCCGGAAAAGTCGCCGGGTACATCATCGATTTCGACCGGGCGATCCTGGTGCTCGGCGCCGTGCCGGCGCCGCTGGTTCGTAAGAACCTCAGCCGCCTGTTAAGATCGGCTTGCAAACTCGACCCGCGACGCGAGCGTTTCTCCGAAACCGATTGGAATCAATTCTTGAGTTACTATCATGACACGCGCGCAACTTGAGCCACGCCGCCTGCTGATCATCTTGCACGGTGCGATCGGCGATGTCACCAGAGCCCTGCCCCTACCGACCCTCCTCCGGCGCCGTTTCCCGGACGCTTTCCTGGCGTGGTCCGTCGAAGCCCCTTGCCTTCCGCTGATCGAAGGCCATCCGGCTCTGGACGAAGTGATTTTGTTCGATCGTGACCACTGGTGGCGAGCTTTGATTCCGTTCATCCGGAAGATTCGCTCGAGACGATTCGACTGCGTGCTGGATCTCCAGCGGCATTTCAAGAGCGGCGCGATCAGCTTGCTCTCCGGGGCGCGGGCGCGGGTCGGATTTCACCCCTCGGAGAGCAAAGAGTTCAACTGGATTTTCAACAACCGTCATATTGCGGCGGCGGGGCATTCGATCTCGAAACTCGATCACTATCTGCAATTCGCCGCCTACCTCGACGCGCCCACGGGCCCCCTCGAATGGCCGCTCGTGCCGACCGCCGAGGTACAGAGGGCGTTCGAGCGTCACTTGGAAGGTGTCGACCCGAGCTATGCCGTGCTCTTCGCCGGGAGCCGTTGGGAAAGCAAACGGTGGTTTCCGGCACAGATTGCCGAGTGCGCCGAAGCGATCAAGGAACACTATGGCTTCGATGTCGTTCTCCTCGGGAGCCGGGCGGATCGCGCCGCCGCGCTCGAGGCTCAGACTCGGTGCCGGGCCAAGCCGAAGAATCTCGTCGGCCAGACATCTCTCCGGGAGGCCGTGGCGATTATTTCACGAGCCAAGGTCGCGGTAGGGCCAGATACCGGTTTGATGCATATTGCCTCCGCCCTGGCCGTGCCGGTGGTTTCCCTGTGGGGCGCAACCGACCCGGCGCGCAATGCTCCTCATGGGTTCGAGCGGCTTGCGATCCGGGGACGAGCCGAGTGCGCGCCGTGCAACCGCAGACGGTGCCCGATCGGTCGCGTATGCATGCGGTCGATTGCGACGGCGGAGATCGTCGAAAAGATCAACGAGGCCCTGAACGGTGCGGGTGCCCTGCGCAATGCGCTGTCACAGACGTAGTTACCGCCGTTTTCGTGATGGGGATTGGACCCTCTGGGTTCTCCCCGAACTCTGGAATGCGACGCTCTGGGAGAGGGTTCGAAGTTGCATCGAACGGCAAAGCCGCTCCAAACACCCGCAAGTGATCTTTCTCGAGCCCGGGAGCGGCGCGGCGCTGCCGCTCTATCTCAAAGTCTATCATCCCGCGCCCTGGCCCGGGCGGCTAAAGGAGCTTTTTCGGAAGTCGAAAGCGCTGCGCGCTCTCCGGCAGGGTGTGGAACTCGACGCCGCCGGGTTTAACGTGCCGCTCGCGGTTGCGGCGGGGGAGAAGCGAAAGCTGATGCTGCTGAAAAGCGCGTTTCTCGTTACGGTGGCGATTGCCGGCGCGCCCCTCACGGTGTTTTTGAGCGAGCGGTGGCGCCCGCGGGCGAGCCCGGAGGACATCGGTGAGAAGCGCCGGGCGATCGCCGCGCTGGCGGATGAGATCCGACGCTTTCATCGGCTGGGTTTCGTGCACGGCGATCTCGTTCCCTCGAACATTCTCGTTGCCGCGGACGGTCGCGCCGCGCGCTTTTACTTCATGGACAATGACCGCACCGGGAGGTATCCGTCCTGGTGGCCGCTCCGCCGCTGGCGCCGCAATCTGGTGCAGCTTAATCGCTTGCCGCTCGCCGGTATCAGCTTGCAGGACCGCATGCGCTTCCTGCGATCCTACTTGGAAAAAAACGGCCGCTGGCGAGCGGAGGAGCGATACCTGATCTCGTGGCTGGAAAGAAAAACGCGCCGGCGGCGCATGGCCGATCGCGCCGGCGGGAGCGCGAGTTTCAGAGAAATCATGCGCTGGAAAGCGCCGCGCCGGGGCGCGGGCGACTCGATATGAGCCCCGGATTGAGCGCCTTGGACCGGGCATGAGGCAAACCATGTTAGCTACCCTGACCGAACGACGCGCCGCTCACCTCGTCTTGCTCGCCGTGCTCTGCGCGACGGTGTTTTTCTGGTTCTTGGGGGAAACTCCGTTTCACAATAAGGGCGAGCCGCGCGAGGCGCTGGTGGTGCAGGACATCGTGACCCATGGGAACTGGCTCTTTCCGCTCAAAGCCGGATGGCAGATTCCGTCGAAGCCGCCGCTTTTCCACTGGATCGGCGCTCTGGCTTCGCTCGCCTGGGGTGAAGTGACCGAGGCCACGATCCGATTTCCCTCCGCGCTCCTCGGAGCGCTCGGCGTGTTCCTGGCCTACTGGGCCGGGGCGAAACTGTATGACCCGCTTACCGGGTTGCTCGCCGGCTTGATGCTCGCGACCACGTTCGTGTATCAGAACGCGGCAACCGAAGCCCGAGTGGACATGACATTGGCGTTTTTTCTCGCTCTTCCACTCCTGCTGTTCTTCGGCATGCATCAACGGATCTTAAAAAACGGGCTTTGGTGGTACCTGTTCTTCGCGATCGCCGGACTGGGAGTGCTGGCCAAGGGACCAGTCAGTTTGATTTTGACCGGACTCATCATCACGGCGTTTGTGGCGATCAAAAACGAATGGTCGCTTGTGCTCCGGTTGGCGCGGCATCCGGGGGTGCTCGTTGGGCTTGCGATCTTCGGCGGCTGGTATGGCATCGCGCTCGCGAACGCGGGAAGCGAGTTTGCAACGCTCCAATTCGTCAAGGAAAACCTGAACCGCTTCTTTGTCCACGGCGAAGACGGCACCGGCCATCAAAAGCCGCTCTACTATTTTTTCCCGTATCTCTTTTCGCTCGGATTGCCGTGGACGTTGTTCTTGCCGCCGCTCCTGTGGAGCTACTTCAAAGAGCAATGGTTCAAGGACGATCGCGCGCTGTTTTTTGGTCTTTGGGTGGCGGTGGTATTGGGCTTTTTCTCGCTATCGGCGGGAAAGCGACCGCCTTATATCTTGCCCCTCTACCTGCCGTTGACGGTGCTCATTGCCGTGTGGTGCCGGGAGCGGGCCGGCCGTACGGGAACGGTCGCAAAATCGGTCCTTTCCGTGGGATGGTTGGCGGCCGGTATGGGCGCCATGATGCTCGCGGTGTTGGGCGCGGCGATCCTGTGGAGCGGATCGGAAGCGTCGAGCCTGTTAGGCGCTGCGGGGCTTCAGGAGCCTGAGGCCGCCGTGATCTGGCGGCTCGTACAGGAAAACCGCTGGCCGTACTGGTATCTGCTTGGCTCGGCTGTTCTGTGTTTCCTCGCAGCGCGAAACCTTCTGCTGAGCAGGATGCTTCCGGCGGTGGCACAACTCGGCGCGCTCGGGATCGTCACTTCACTCGTGATTCAGGGATTCGTCGCGCCGGTTCTCGCCGATGCGTTGAGTTACAGAGAGTTCGTCCGGCGGGCGATCCGGACCGCGCCCGATGCTCCGCTGCTCTTGTTTCCGCGAGGCATCGATGCCGCGCCGATTCTGTTTTATGGCGGCGAGCGCGTCGAGCGTATACGGGGCAATTTGCAAACGCTCAAAACCCGCCTTAGCGAGTCCGATGTGTACGTTATCCTGAGCGAGCGGCAGTGGACGAAGTTTCGATCGGAAGTGCCGGCGGTTTTGTTGCTGCAAAGCCGTGGAAGGGGCGCCAACGGAGACGACCCGCTCGTGCTCGTGCGCGGGCGCGGGGCCGAACAGGCATCCGCCGATCTCACCCGGCGCCGCTGAGATGCGTATCGCGCTCTGTCACAAACGACTCGATCTCCGGGGCGGGGCCGAGCGAAACCTGTACGTGACAGCGGCAAGCCTGCGCGATCTCGGCCATGAGGTTCACCTGTTCTGCGGCGCCTTCGCCGTGGATGCGCCCGCCGGCACTTTCGCTCACCGCGTACCGACGGCGGCTCTCGGGCGCGCGGCGCGTTTGTGGAGTTTCGCTTTGGCGGCGCCGAAGATCATCGCCCGGTACGATTGCGACATCGTCGTCAACTTCGGCAGGATGCTGCGGCAAGACGTGCTGCGAAGCGGCGGCGGCACCCACCGGGCGTTCCTCGAGAAGCTCGCGCGCGAGGGCGGGTTCGGGCGCCGGCTTTGGCAAAGCGCGAGCGTCTATCACCGAAGCGTTTTGGCGCTGGAGAGGCGCCAGTACAGCCCCGGTCATTTCAAGCGAGTGATTGCCGTATCGGGAATCGTGAAGCAGGAGATCGCCGCCACCTACAATGTTCCCGAAGAGAAGATCACCGTATTGCACAACGGCGTCGATTGCGATCGCTTCAATCTGTCGCTGCGCCAGCGCTGGCGCGATTGGGTCCGCCGTCAGTGGGGGATTCCACCGGCCGCGCCGGTGGTGCTCTTCGTCGGCAGCGGCTTTCGGCGGAAGGGACTGGACCGGCTGCTGAAAGTCTGGGAGCGCCCGGGGCTCGAGGACGCCTATCTGTTGATCGTGGGACGCGATCGCCTGCTGCCCGCGTATGCCGCGCGGGTGCGAAAGGCGCGCGGGCGGGTGATTTTCGCCGGCGCGCAAGAGCAGGTCGAGCGGTTCTACGGCGCCGCCGACACGGTCGCGTTGCCGTCGCTTCAGGAAGCTTTCGGCAACGTCGTTCTCGAAGCGTTGGCTTCCGGATTACCGATCGTGGTGAGCCGTAGCGTCGGCGGCGCGGAGGTGCTTGCGGGAGGATTCGCCGACGGGATCATCGAGAACCCCGACGAGAGTGTCGAGCTGGAACGGAAAATCAAGATCATGCTGGACCGCAGCCGCCGTCCGGAAACGGCTCTGGCCGCGCGCCGTATCGCGGAGAGCCATTCCTGGAAAAATCAAGTTAAAAAACTCGAAGCCTGTCTACTCGAGCTGAAGCGGAGCAATGGCGCGCCGGTTGTCTGATTTCGAGCTCCGGAACTCGGGCGAGACGCGCATCTGGCTTCGCCGCCGGTTGGCGGGACAGAGCTTCGCCGGCGCCGTGGCCGATCCGGAGCGGTTGTTGCAGGGAAGCGACTGCCGCATCGTCAAGTCCGAGCCCAAGATCAAAGTCGGCCGCGTCGCGCTCGAAATAGACGGCGTTCCGACCGGGGTGTACATCAAACAGCACAATGCGTCGCCGCTCTACCGCCTGGCGTCGCTGGTGCGGCTATCGCGGGCGCTCAAAGCGCTCAAGGGCGCGGCGGTCCTCGAAGGCGCGGGAGTGGCGGCGGCAACCCCGCTTGCAGCGGTCGAGCGGCGGCGTTGGGCGATGTTGACCAAGAGTTTCTTTTTTTCCGAAGAGGTCGCGGGCGGCGCGCGGTCGGATCTCTACTGGCGCGAGCAACTAAAGCCGTTGACCGGGCCGGCCGCGTTCAAGCGCCGGCGGCAGTTTCTCACTGCCCTGGCCGGGCTGCTTCGCCGCCTCCATGCCGCCGGTGTTTATCACGGCGATTTGAAGGCGACGAACATCGTCGTTCAACCGAGCGGCGCGGCGGAGCGATTTTATCTGCTCGACCTCGAAGGCGTCCGCGCTTGCTGGTACCTCAGCCGGCGACGACGGATCAAGAACTTCGTCCAGCTCAATCGGACGCTCGGGAGGCTTCTCTCCGCCAGCGAAAAACTGCACGTGCTTCGATCGTACCTGGACGGCGTTGCGCGCGACGGGCGAGTCCGGAGCTGGGCGCGACGCATCCTATCGATGTCCGAGAAAGCCGAACGGCGCTCGGCCCTTAAAAACCGGCGATCGGTTGCGCGGGAAGGCGCCGGCGAGCGCGATCGCCCGCCGACGGCGGAGAGCCGATCGGCTTCGACGAAGGATCGACCGCAGATCTCGGCAATGATCGTTTGCTTCAACGAGGAAGAGATGATCGAGCCGTGCCTGGAGAGCGTTCGCTGGTGCGATAAGATCGTCGTCGTCGATGCATTTAGCAACGACCGGACCGTGGAGATCTGCCGCCGATATACCGACCGCGTGATACAGCGGCAGTGGAAGGGGTACCGCGACCAGAAAGTGTTCGCGCACGCGCAGACGACCAAGGAATGGGTGCTCGTGGTCGATTCCGATGAGCGGGTTTCCCCGGAGCTCCGTGAGGAGATCGAGCGGGCACTTGCCCGGGATCGCGGCCGCTACGCGGGCTACGCGATGCCGCGCTTGGTCTTTTATTTGGGGCGGTGGTGGTGGCGCGGCGGTTGGTATCCGGATTACCGTCTGCGGCTGTTTCGCCGCGAGCGCGCAAGCTGGGCGGGGGAGGAGCCGCACGATAAGGTCGTGGTGGACGGAGAGGTGCGGCGGCTGCGCGCGCCGATCTATCATTTCTCCTACCGCAATATGGATGACCATATGCAGCGTATCAACCGGTTCACGACGATTGCGGCCCAGCAGCTCTACGACAAAGGCGCGCCGTGGCGATGGATCGACGCGCTCGGCCGGCCGGCGGTGCGCTTCTTTCGGTCGTACGTTCTGGAACGCGGCTTTTTGGAGGGCTTCGCCGGATTTTACGTGGCGGTCACCGCCGCGATGTACGTTTTCCTCAAGTATGCTAAGCTCTGGGAACTAAAATCCGGGGGCGAACAGAAGGGTGACAGCGGCGAAGGAGGGCCGCCGGCTTAAGGTTCTCCACATCGATCCCGAGCGCAACTGGGGTGGCGGGGAGGCGCAGGTCCTCGGGCTCATCGCTTATCTGTCAAAAAACGGCCACGCCAATCAGGTCGCGCTCGATCCCGCCGGGCGGCTTTCCGAGCGGTGTCGCGAGCTGGGCATCGAGACGGTGCCGATCAGAGTCGCTCACGATCTCGACCTGAGAACGGTCCCCGCGCTCCGGCGGCGGATTGAGCGGGAGCGTTACGATATCGTGCATTTTCATACCAAGAGAGCGCATGCGCTGAGTTTATGGCTGCCGAAGCAGCCCTCCAGGCCGCCCAGGTACGTCGTGACCCGGCGCATGGACTATCCCGAGCCGAACAACTGGTACACGCGGCTCCTGTACAACCGCCGCGTCGACGGCGTCGTGGCGATTTCGCGGCGCATCGGCGAGTTGCTTGCGCAAGCCGGAGTCGAGCAAGGTAGGATCCGGGTCATTCACAGCGGCATCGAGCTGCCGAAATTGCAAGTCGACGCCGGCCGGGCCACGTCTTGGAACGGCGCGGTGGTTGGGACCGCGGGGGTGCTGGAGGAGCGCAAAGGCCATCGCTACCTTTTGGAGGCGGCGGCGATTTTAAAGGAGCAGGGTGTGCCCGTTCGCTACCGCATCGCCGGCTCGGGCGCGATGAGCGCGCGGCTACGCGAGATGGTTTCGCGCTCCGGGCTTCAGGCGGAGGTCGAGCTCCTGGGTTTCGTCGATGACATCTGGCGCTTTCTCGAATCGATCGACATCTTCGTTCTGCCCTCGCTCCACGAGGGCCTGGGAGTGGCCGTGCTCGAGGCGATGGCGGCGGGCAAGCCGGTAGTGGCGAGCCGGGTGGGAGGCCTGGTCGACTCGGTGGTCGATTCGGTGAGCGGGTTTTTAGTCGAGCCGCGCGATCCCGGCGCGCTTGCCGGGGCGATTCGCCGCTTGGTGTGTGAACCCGAGCTTGCGCGCGCCATGGGGCGCCGCGGCCGCGAGCGCGTTCGGGAAAATTTCACGGTCGAGCGCATGGCCGAAGCCAACGAGGCGTTTTATTACGCTTTGCTCGAGCGTATGCCGGCGGAGC
>DATMBL010000394.1:0-5243 GCA_035559295.1 Candidatus Eiseniibacteriota bacterium | reverse complement strand
AAAACCCGCCTCCACGTCGCCCTTTTTCCAGGTCATATCGAAGAAAACGTTGCTTGGGGTCGCGATCGGATGGAGCAAGCCACGATAATCGCATACCCCCGGATGGAGGAGCGGCGCCGACGGCGCGGCCGCTTCGAGAGGATCGAAAACCGGTTCCAACAGATCGTAGTCGACCTCGATCAGGTTCACGGCCGCTTCGGCGATTTCTTCGCTTTCCGCGGCCACGGCCGCAACCTTTTCGCCGATAAACCGCACGATCCCATCGGCGAGAATCGGCATATCGTAGATCTTGCGACCTATTAACAAACCGGAGACGTCGGCGCCCGTGGCGAGCGCGCGCACCCCGGGCAGCGCGGCCGCCTTGGAAACGTCGATTTTCTTGATACGGCCGTGCGCAATAGGGCTCCGCAGCGCTTTTGCCCATAGCATGCCGGGCAGCGTGACATCTGTAGCGTAGATCGCGTGGCCGGAAACCTTCTCCGGGCCTTCGGAGCGTGAGGTCGGAGCCCCGATGACCTTGCCGGATCCCCTTCGCCTGCCGTTCCCGTACTCTTGTTTCCGATTCACCGTGCACCGCTACGCTTTTATCGGCCGACGTTCCCGCTCACGCGTCCGCTACGCGACGCGTCCTCCCGCACCACCCTACTTGGGGCTTTCCCCCAATTCTTTCAGCACCTCCCGCACCACGCTGAAATCGAAGACCTCCTCGACGGCAACGCTTCGTTTGGTGTCTACGTTCCACCGCGTGCTCTCGATAACTTTTTCGAGCGTTGGCGTCGCCACCAAGAGGTTTCGGCTGTAGTTCTTGGCATTGAAATGGTAGGCCTCCTGCGCGATCTCGGGCTTCGTGCGACCCCAGGCGGAGAGGATTTTGATGGCGCCTTGGGGGTTATCTAAAATGTAGCGGTTGGCTTTGAGCAGAGCTCGAATCACCTTTTTGACTTCGGCGCGGTTGTTTTTGAGCTTCTGCTCATGGACTCCGATACCATTCACGGGAAACAGGAACAAATCCCGCACGCTCAAGAGACTCTTGAACCCGGCCGCTTCGGCGCGGAGGTTGCCGGGCGGCGTGACGAAGCTCGCTTGCACCAGGCCGGCCTGGAGCTGCGCGATGCGGGCCGAGCTGCTGCCCGCGGCCACGAGCTCGATATCCGTGCGCGGGTCCAACTTAAAGTGCGCCGCGGTCAGCCGGGCAAGAATATCGACCAGAGAGCCAAACGAGCTGATCGCGATCCGTTTTCCTTTGAGATCGGAAAACTTTTGCACGCTCGGATGAACCACGACGACGTGGTTGGGACGCTCGATCAGAATCCCGACCACCTTGAGCGGAAGACCGCGCAAATTTGCCGTCACCACCGATTGCAAGATCAAGTTGTAATCGATGTTCCCGGCTGCCAGAGCGGCGACCGACACATTGGCGTTCATTTGCAGGACTTCGACGTCCAGCCCCTCCTGGTCGAAATACCCTTGAAACTTGGCGACCCCGCCGCTGAGGAAGGACATGTCGGGATTGGAAACCCCGATATAGATGGTTTTGGCCTGAGCCGTTGAAAATCCCAGCGTTGCCAGCGTAGCGACCAGTGGGATGACGATGCGCAATGCGACTTTCATCGATGGCAATCTCGCTTCCGTTGAACTAGTTGGTAAACTCTCCCGTAAAAAGCAATGCGACCGGCTGCTTGAGCGCATGCATCATCCTTACCGCCCCCCGCACCCGCGCCTCGAGCTCTTCGGACGACTCGAGGATCCGGTACTGGATCCCCAGCGTGTCGAGCAACCCTTCGGTTCTGGTGCCGTAGTGGGAAAACAAAAACGAGTTCCGCTGATCTTCGAAGCTCCCCACGTACGCCACCAGGAGAAGCAGCGGGATCCCGTAGCGCACGCCGACCGTGAGCAAGTTGTAGCTCGACACGAACAGCCCCGTGCCCTCCATGTATACGGCAGCGCCTTTACCCGCCAGCGCCGCGCCCGCGGCGATCCCGACCGCTTCGGCTTCGCTGGAAACGGGAACCAGGGTAAACGACGCGTCCTGGCGGAGCGCCGGAAGGATTTCGCTCAGCCGGGTCTCGGGCAGATACGTCACAAAATCGATTCCCGCCTTGCTCAGGGTGCCTGCGGTTTTGCGCGCGAGCAGAGTATCCATCCGATCGTTGGCGTCCGGGTCCGCCGCGTGTTTAGCCGCGGCCGTGGAAGATGGTTTTGCCTTCCGTGCGTTCGAGGTAGCGCACGAAACGGTACTTGGTCTCCAGCAAATCGACGTTGCTCCGAGTGATCTTTCGATGCCCCACGGTTTCTTCAATCCTGCAGACGACGAATCTCAAGCCGGTCTCTGTGAGCGCGGCCGCCGCTTCCTTTTTAAAATCCTCCAGCGTCGATACGGTAACCGAATGCTCGATCCCGGCGCCGCGCGCCACCGCGGCCAAGTCGGTCTTACCCGCCGTCGCGCTCGGATAGCTGATCCTGGTGCCGCTGTATGCCTGATTGTCGAATACGAAAACCGCCAGGTTCGACGGGTTCAAATTGGCCAACGTCGGCAGATTAAAAAGCGAGAGGAGAACGCTGCCGTCGGACTCAAAGACAAAAACCTTTCGATGCGGCAGCGCTAGCGCGAGGCCTATGCCGACCGCGAGCGCATTGCCCATCGAGCCGAGGTTCAGATCCGCGTCTCTCTTCGAGAGGTGTCCCCACTCGACGCGCTGCCCGCTGAGCGACGTTACCACCAGCTCGTCGGTCATTTGCGGCGCGAGCCATTCGAAGCATTCGTAGCGGATCATAACGTGAAATCCTCCGTGAACAGGAGAGCGACCGGTTGCTTGAGCGCGTGCATCATGCGCGTTGCGTCTTTGACCTTGCGCTCGAGCGATCGCCCGTCACGGATGACTCGATACTGGACGTCCAGCGCCTCGAGTTGCGGGATCAGCTTGACGCCCCGTTGCACGTAGAGAAAGCTGTTCCTGTGATCTTCGAAGCTTCCCACGTAACTCACCAGGAGCAGTATGGGCACGCCGTAGCGGATCCCAACGGTCAGGATGTTGTAGCAGGCGACGTAAACGCCGGTCCCCTCCATGTAACTCGCCACGACCTTGCCACCGAGCGCCGCGCCCGCGGCAATCGAGACCCCTTCCGCTTCGCTACCGACCGGCACGAGCTGAAAAAAAGCGTCCTTTTGCATCAAGGGGAGGATCTGGCTCAAGCGGGTCTCCGGAAGATAAGTGACAAAGTTGACCCCCGCGGCGCGCAAGGCGGCAACAAGGCTGCCGGCAAGTTCTTCATTCACGGTTATTGGGCCTTTCGCTTGCCATAGAGCCCGTCGATGAAGCCGCTTTCGTCCAGTTCCCTGATAAACCGCAAATCGACAAATTCCTCGGGTTTCGCCGTTTTGGCTTTGGGATTCTCGTCCGCGATCGCGTTCAGCACCGTTTGAATCCCCGCCAGTGTCGGAAACTGCTTTGGCGGATACTTTTGATCAGTGACCGAGAGATCGTAGCTCCGCTCTAAAATCTCTTTTTCCTTCGTTTGCCGAAGATATTTCGCAAGCACCTTGATGCCAAGCTGCCGATCGGTTTTCATGAGGTGAACCGCCTCGACTTGCGAACGCACATAACGTCTCACGACGTCGGGATTTTGCCGGATTAAGCGCCGGGAAGTGGCGATTCCGTTGTGCAAAAAAGGAAACCCCAAAGCTCCCACGTCAGCCAGGAGATGAAATCCCTCCCTTTCGGCAACGATGCTGGTCGGCGGGCTCAGCAGCGTCGCGTGAAGGCGCTTGTTGCGCAGCGCGATCAATCGCTCCGGCGTGCCGCCCACGACCATATACTGGACTTCTTTGGGAGCGAGCCCGAGCTTCTGGAGCGCGAACTCTGTGGCCACCAGCGATGCCCCGCGGATCGACGCAAGCCCAATCACGCCGCCCTTGAGTCTTTCCGCCGTCTTGATCTCCGGCTGGCTCATGAAAATGAAATCGAGGGTCGCCATACCGCCGGCGACATACACCAAATCCGAACCTCTCAGACTGCTTTCGACGACGACCGGTCCGGACGCCTGGATAAAATCGAGCTCCCCCGAGAGCAGAGCCATGACGCCGATCGTGCTTCGGGTGCGTACGAGTTGCACATCCAGCCCGTTTTTCGCGAAAATGCCGCTTTCGCGCGCGATCCATGTGGCAAGCGATCCCGGCGCATCCGAGCTGTAGCCGACGCTGATTTTCCGCTGCGCCCAGGCACCTGGGGCGATCGAAAGGGTCGCAAGGGTCAAGAAAAAAAGCATGCGCAACGGCTTACCCTGCGCCCCGCGTCCGCCCGGCTCGCGCGGATAAGGTGATCCGACTTCGCCGCTCATGCTTCCTTTCCCCGTTGCCGCCGCTTGAGCGCTTCGAGCTCTTCGGCGAGGTATCGTTTCTTGAGCTCCATAAATTTCGCCCCCCTCGGGACGCGAATGCCTTTGCGCGAGCTGTACTGCGCGTTTTGCTGATGGTTGCCGTGGACGGCGTTTTCTGCCTGCGTTGCCGCTTCTTCCGGCCACATGCCCAGCGAATAGCCCGACCACGGCGGGCGCGGGAGCAACTTGGGCAACCCCAGCTCCTCCCAGATCTCCCGTGCCCGTTCCATGAACGGCCGAGACGGCAGCGCCACGGGCGGAAACTCCGCCTTCAGCGTGGCATCCACGAGCAAGGTCGAGTCGGTCACATCATAGCGCTCGCCGTCCGCCACGTACCGGATGGGGTTCCATGGCAGCGGGCGGTTCGGGACGATTTTCATGTCGCGATGCGGTTGGCAACGGTTGGCGATCGCCCATAAAAGGGATTGCGCGTCATGCGGGTCGATGTCTTCGTCGACGCACACGATCATCTTGTGAATCACACGCGACGGCAGGAGCGCCTCGAGAGCGCGCCACGTATCTCCGGGGTTTTGTTTTTGAATCTGAATCACCGCCACTTGCCGGTTGAGCAAATCCTCGTAAAGAGCCACCCGGCGCGCCGCTACGCCAACGTTCTTCGTCAGATGGTTCAACGCCAGGGTTTCGTAGGCCGACTGCTTGATCTTACTCGATTCGCTCGGCGTGAGCTGGCTGATCATCGAGACATAGATCGGCGCGCGCTTGTGCGTGATGCAGGTGACTTCGAAGACCCCGTTGAGATCGCCGGGATCGAGGTAACCGTGCGCCTCGCCGAAGGGCCCGTCGGGCTCGAGATAGTCCCACGGGATCTTGCCCTCGATCACGATATCCGCATGCGCGGGCACCTC
>DATMBL010000393.1:0-6377 GCA_035559295.1 Candidatus Eiseniibacteriota bacterium | reverse complement strand
CCGCCGGCAACAGGCTGACCACCGTTTGCCCGCAGCTACTGAAGTAGGCGAGCTGAACGACGCCGGATAGTAAAAGATAAACGAATCTCGCCTCTTCATCCTGATCGAACAAGATCTCGCCCTTCTTCAGTTGGCGCACTGAAAACTTCGTGGCGAGTTCGTCCAGGCGCTCGACAGGAAACGACGCGAGGTCGTTGAACTGCTTCAAAAGCTTGCCATTCACCGACGTGATCATGTTCCGTATGCGCTGCGGGTGATTGCCGCTAATTGCGACTACTCTCTGGAAGGCCCGGCACGGGGAACGGGAGCTCTGCTCGAAAGGATGCTTCCGGAGAAAGCCCCCTTTATACCATTAGCGTGACGCTCACCGAGACGATTTTCAACCCGGTCCGCTGATCCAGTGAGAGCTTCGGAATCGTACGCCGGCACGGCACCGAACGACTCAGCCGCCAGGATTCGGCAGCCCGCGAGGAATCGAATTTTCCCTTCCCGGAGTTTGAGGATCGATACATCAAAACCATGGCGCCGGTCTGTCAGATAGCCGACGATGGAGGCACTTTTCCGCCGTCTTACGGCTTAAAAAACCGGCGCGACTTGGATTTCCAGGGATAGGACGGCTGGCACAACCCAAACCGACGCTCTCGGTGGGACCCGCGAGGATGCATTGATCCGCTGTTTTTCACTGGTACGCTGAATACGAGAAGTCATATGCCGAAAAAAAACCGGGTGACCGTAGCCGGAAGGGAGCTTGAGCTTTCGAACCTCGAAAAGCCGATGTATCCCGAGGTCGGCTTCACCAAAGGACAAGTCATCGATTATTACCGGCGTGTTTCCCGGTTCATCCTGCCGCATATCCAGGACCGGCCGATTACCCTAAAGCGGTACCCCAACGGCGTTACAGGCCAGCATTTCTACGAAAAGAACGCCCCGTCGTTCACGCCGAAATGGATCAAGACGTTCCCGGTTAAGCGGGTTACCGGACGCTCCATCATCCGCTACATCCTGATCAACGATCTTCCCAGCCTCCTCTGGTCCGCCAATACCGCCAATTTGGAGATTCACCCGTTTTTGGCCAAAGCGCCGGACATCGCTACGCCGACGATGGTGATTTTCGATCTCGACCCCGGTGAAGGCGCCGATATCCTGAGGGCTTGCGAGGCGGCTTTTCTGGTCAAAGCGATTCTCGATCGCTTGAAGCTCAAATCGCTGGTGAAAGTGAGCGGCTCCAAGGGCATTCACCTTCACGTTCCACTAAACACCCAGGTTACCTACGCCGCGACTCAGGCCTTTGCCAAAAGCATCGCGCAGACGCTCGAGCGCGAGCATTCGGATTGGCTTGTATCGGAGATGCCAAAGGCCAAGCGGCGCGGCAAAGTGTTCGTCGATTGGAGTCAAAACTCCGCCTACAAATCCACCGTCGCCGTTTACTCGCTGCGCGCGAAGCGAGAACGGCCTTTTGTCGCAATGCCGGTTACGTGGGAGGAGCTGCAAAAAATTTTGAACGAAGGCGATGCCGCGCGGCTGTTCTTCGAACCGGAAGCTGCTTTGGAAAGGTTGAAAAAATCGGGCGATTCGTTCGCTCCCATGCTCAAACTGAAGCAGAGACTCCCGGTGGCGTTCTCGAATCTGCCCGGCGGCAATGCTCCCGAAGGATCTGGAGAACGCGGAGATCCTCTCGATGCTTACCGTCGCAAAAGGGACTTCAGGAAGACCCCGGAGCCGCCGCCGATCGTGCACGAATCGAGTGCCGCTGACGCGGAGCGACTGTTCGTCGTGCAGAAACATGCAGCCAGGCAGCTCCACTACGACTTGCGCTTCGAGATGAACGGCGTGCTCAAATCGTGGGCGGTTCCCAAAGGCCCGCCTTACGAACTGAACGAGAAGCGCCTTGCCATGGCCACCGAGGACCATCCCATGGATTACGCCCGGTTCGAAGGCACGATTCCGCCGGGTGAGTACGGCGGAGGCACGGTGATGGTATGGGACATCGGCACCTATCGGTTGCTCGATGGAAACTACTGGAAGGGAAAGCTCGACGTCCGTCTCAAAGGAAAGAAACTCAATGGAGAATGGACCTTAGTCAAGGCTGGACCTCGAGACGACGGAAAACGAAACAGCTGGCTCTGGATCAAGACCGGATCTTCGATGAACGACGTCGATGCTCTAACGCGCGAGACATCCGCGCTCACGGGACGCTCACTGGAAGAGATCGCCCGGGCCGGCGATGCCGTGTGGCACAGCAATCGAGGCGTGCGGGCGAAGACGGAGCGGCTCTCGCCGCCGAAACCGAGCTTCGACCTCGAATCGCTGCCGCGCGCCCCGATCGCCTTCATCGAGCCGATGCTGGCGACACCCGTATCCCGCTTGCCCGAAGATACCCGGCAATGGATCTACGAGATAAAACTCGACGGTTACCGCTGCCTCGCTCTGAGGGTTGACGCTGGAGTCAAGTTATTTTCCCGCAAGCGAAACTTACTCAACAAGCGCTTCCCGATGATCGCCGAAGCGCTGCAAGGGCTTCCCGCGGGCAGCATGACTGACGGCGAAATCGTCGCGCTCGACGAATCGGGACGGCCGTCGTTCAATATCTTGCAAAATGAAAACCCGAGCGGCGCGCGGATCTATTACTACGTGTTCGATCTGCTCTCGTGGAGCGGCAAAAGCCTGCTCAAGGTTGGGCTCGAAGACAGACGTGAATTGCTCCGGGCCTCGATGGAGCGACTTCCCGGTCGCGTCCGCTTTTCGGCCGATTTCTCGGGCTCCCCGGCGACGATTGCTGCCGCCGCCAAAGAGCTCGGCGTGGAAGGAATCATCGCCAAGAAGAAGGGCTCGCTGTACGAGCCGGGCGAGCGAAGCGGCGCCTGGGTTAAATACCGCATCCATCAGGGACAAGAATTCGTTATCGGGGGCTACCTACCGGGGCCCCACGGTTTCGACTTTCTGTTGGTCGGTTATTATGAAAGCGACAAATTGATCTTCCTCGCCAAGATCCGTAACGGCTTCGTGCCGAGGGTCCGGCGCGAAATCTTTGCGCGGCTGAAAGGACTAGAAATCGCTGAATGTCCGTTTGCGAACCTGCCCGAGCCCAAGGGTGCCCGCAGGGGCAAAGCCTTGACTGCGGAGGTCATGAAGGAGTGCGTCTGGGTCAAGCCGAAGCTGATCGCGCAGGTGGAATTCGCAGAATGGACGGCGGGAAACCACCTGCGCCATGCGCGGTTTGCCGGGTTGCGCGACGACAAGGATGCGCGCGCCGTCCGGCGCGAGTACCCGCCGGAGCGAGGCGCTGAAAGACGCGACCTCAGTTAGGCCACGGCTGAGGTCGAAGCAAAGCGACCTGCGCGCCTGGACTCACCCTCAACCTTCGCCGCCGCGCGCCGGCTTTCCCCCGCCCCGAAACGCGGAAGTGAAAAGCGCCACGATGCACACAGCGCTTGCGGCGAAAAAAGTCGTGTTCAGCGCGGCTACGAAACCGCTCGGTTCGGAGGTTGTGGGCACCGCCCCGGCAACTCCGGTGTGGTACTCGAAAGCCGCGGCCATCAAAAAACTACCGAGCGCCACTCCCGTCAGATTGCCGAACCCGAACGTCACGTGGTTGATCGCCGATGCGAAACCGCGATGCTCTTTCGGCATCAGGCCGATCATCGCCATTGAATTCGCCGGGTTGAAAATCCCGTTCGTAACGGCCATGAGGACGATCAGAAGCACCGGGAGCGGCCATCCCGAGTCGGTCCGCAAAAGAGTGCCCGTGAGCAGGGCGACGAACATGATCGTGACGCCGAGAGTCGAAGGAAACCGCGGGCCGAACCGGTCGGTCATCATGCCGCTTACCGGCGCGAGGGCAACGGTGAGAGCCGACGGCGCCATGAAGAGCAACCCCACCGTCGTGGGCGCAAGCCCAAGGATCTCCTGCAGGTAAAACGGCAACAAAAATCCGGTCAACGTATAGCAGATGGCGATCACGAGCAGGCTTGCAACGCTCAAGCTGAAGGTCCGCAACCGAAACAGCGTCAGATCGACAAACGGGCTTTTCGCCCGTGACTCATGGAAAATCAAAGCGCAGAGAAGCCCCGCGAAAAGCAGCGCCAGTGCGATCCTTGCTTCGCCGCCGGCGGCTTGCATCGTACGGCGATCCAACAGCAGGATGACCGTGCTCGTAGTGGCAATCAGGAGCGCCGCGCCCGCATAGTCGATCGCCGCATGGCGCCGTTGCCGCGAAGCTGTGGCGCGGCCGGCGCTGATCCACGTCAGGAAGGCACCTGCGATTCCGAGCGGTATGAGAAAGAAAAAAACCCAACGCCAGCTCAACATGTCGATCATTAAACCGGCGATACCGGGGCCGAGAAGAAAACCGAGATGGTGGCCCGTGGTCATGTAACCTTGAGCCCTGCCGGCCAGTTCTTCCGGAACCGCTTCCGCCGCCAGCGCGCGGCTGGAAGATTGCAGCATCGCGCCCCCGATCCCTTGAACAAATCGGAACACGACTAATTGAGCGAGATTCTGTGACATCCCGCACAAAAGCGAACTCGCCGAAATCACCAGAAAGCCCAACCCGAAAATTCTCTCCCGGCCCCAAAGATCGGCCAAGCGTCCGAAAATGATCGATAGACCGATGTTAGAAAGCTGGTACGACAGGAGCGCCCACGAGATGCCCATGAGGTCCGTGCCGAGGCTGCTCGCAATCGTTGGCATCGAGATGCTCACGAGCCGAGTGGCGGTTCCGGAGAAGAACGTCCCGAGGAGCGCGGTCGAGAGCAGGAGGCGATTGACGCGGGGATCCACCGGCGAGCCATTTCCCAAAGCGGTTGTTGCATTGATCGCGTAACATAACCCGAAAATCAACTCCGGCGGAGACCCATTGGCTTACGAGAGCCGGAATCCATGGCGACGCCGATGGCTCCTGGCCCGACACTCGTTGCACAACTCGCCAATTTCGGGCGGCGTGGCGCGTTCTTCGTAGTCGCGCGTCGGCCAGTTGGAGCAAGCGGAGGAAAAGTGCCAACAGCCCCGGTTCACGCGCCGGCGATAGGTCATCGCGGAACGATCTCGCCTTGGGCTATGCCTCTTGACCGCCAAGCTTCGGCGCAGCAACCGCCGTACAACCGGCAAGATCGTATCGACGGCGCCCTTTTCGATGAATTCGGCTCCGCCGCGTAGAATCCTCTTCCCCAAACTCGCAGAGACATACGCGCTCATGAAGATGACGGGGATTTCGGGGAAGCGTGACTGGATTCTCTCCGCCAGCTGAAAGCCGTTCAGACCTGGAATTGCAAGTTCGAGGAGAACGAGATCGAACGCGCCGTCATCGATCAATTCCCACGCGCTCGTTCCATCCGGCGCCTCGATGACCAGCAATCCGTCCTGGCGCAAAATTCTCGAAAGCTCCCGGAGCATCGCAGGATCGTTTTCCGCCAAGAGGACCTTCGGAGTGGTGCGCGGTGTTGCCATGCGCAGGGTTCGACGGTTTGCGAGCGCCGTCGTAGATCGGCCTCATAATCCAATCTCCGAGAGTTACGGTTGGCTGTCAATAGGATTGCACACTCAATCGCATCGGCGACTGAATCAGCGGTGCCACCGTCAGCAAAATCGCTACACGATGCACGTTCACCTCGCCGGCTTTTCGCCGAGCGATCATGAGCGCGAGCCAACTTACCGGCTTTGTCGAGGATCGAGAGCACTAACGCCTCAAGCTCTGCGGCCGTCTCGGCTCGTAGTCATCCCGGATCGCCGAGCAATGGGCGGCGCTGCGCCGTGGTCAGCGGTTGAGGGTCATTGCGTCTGTTCGCTCGAGCGACGTGTCCCGGAGCAAAGCGCTTCTTCGAAGCTCGGACCTGCGTATATAAAGGATGCCGGGTTGCGAGAGGAATCGCGCGGGAGCGGGCGGAACGTACGGAAGGTTTATCAATCAGCGAGACCTTTCTGGAGCGGAAGGAATTACAACGACGCGGTCCCGACCGAGATGCTCCGCTCGCCTCTATCCCGGCTGGATTCCGACTTCAGCGCCGCGCGCGGCGTTTCGAGGTGCCGAAAAACGAACCCAGGACACCGCGGATGATTTCTCTGCCAATATGACTGCCGATCGCGCGCGCCGCGCTCTTGCCAAAAGCATCGAGCAACTGGCCGGCGTCCTGCTGCCAGGAGCCTTCCGGTTTTCTCGCCGTTGGCTCCGGCTCCGCCGCCCGCGTCTTGAGCATCTCATAAGCCGATTTGCGATCGACCGCCTGCTCGTAGTGGCCGTAGAGCGTCGATTGCCGCACGAGCGCGTCGCGCTCGGCCGCGCTCAGCGGCGGAAGTTGGCTGCGCGGCGGGTAGACTAACGCTCGGTCAACGACGCCGGGGCGGCCTTCCTCGTCGAGAAAGGAAACGAGCGCTTCGCCCAC
>DATMBL010000392.1:0-5541 GCA_035559295.1 Candidatus Eiseniibacteriota bacterium | reverse complement strand
GTTTTCCGGAAAGGATCCTTCAAAAGTCGATCGTAGCGGGGCGTACATGGCCCGTTACATCGCCAAGAATATCGTCGCCGCCGAACTCGCGACCCGCTGCGAGGTGCAACTCGCCTACGTAATCGGCGTCGCCGAGCCGGTTTCGGTCCTGGTCGACACCTTCGGCACCGGAGTGATTCCAGAACCGAAGCTGGCGAGGATCGTGCAGGAGCATTTCGAGCTGACCCCCAAGGGCATCATTCAAACCCTCGAACTCAAACGTCCCATCTTCCGTCCGACGGCTGCTTACGGTCACTTCGGCCGCACGCCCGAGGACGGCCATTTCACGTGGGAAAAAACCGACCGGGTGGAAGATCTCAAGAGAGCCGCGGCGAAAGCCTAACGCTCGGCGGTGGGGGAGGCTGCGAGGTTCATGCCCGGGAAAAATTACGACATCAAAGACATCCGGTTGGCCCCTCAAGGGCGGAAGCGCATTGTCTGGGCCGGGCAGGACATGCCCGTTCTGGAACGCGTGCGCGAGCGGTTTCGCAAAGAAAAGCCTCTTCAGGGGCTGCGTTTTTCCGCCTGCCTGCACGTTACCGCAGAGACCGCGAATCTCGTCCAGACTCTGAAGGCGGGAGGAGCAAGCGTCGTCCTGTGCGCATCGAACCCGCTTTCCACACAAGACGACGTTGCCGCTTCGCTGGTGCAGCACGATCGCATCCCGGTTTACGCGATCAAGGGGGAAGACAACAAGACCTACTACCGTCATCTGCGGGCTGCGCTCGAGCACAGGCCGGTGATCACCATGGACGACGGCGCCGATCTGGTGTCGTTGCTCCACACCGATTTTGCTCATCTGGCGCCGGAGCTCATCGCCAGCATGGAAGAAACCACGACGGGCGTGATCCGGCTCCGCGCGCTGGCCGCGGAAGGGGCCCTCAAGATTCCGGTGATCGCGGTCAACGATGCCTCCACCAAGCACCTGTTCGATAACCGCTACGGTACCGGTCAATCGACCATCGACGGGATCGTCAGGGCCACCGATATGCTGATCGCGGGAAAACGGGTGGTGATCGCCGGTTACGGCTGGTGCGGCAAGGGAGTGGCGGCGCGCGCGCGGGGCATGGGCGCCAAGGTCATCGTCACCGAAGTCGATCCGATACGCGCTCTGGAGGCCGCGATGGACGGCTTCGAAGTCATGTCGATGAAAGAAGCGGCGCGGATCGGCGACCTGTTCATCACGCTTACGGGCGACATGCACGTGATCGCCGAGGAGCACCTCAAGGTGATGAAGAACGGAGCCGTCATCTGCAACTCCGGCCACTTCGATATCGAGATCGACCTCAAGGCGCTCAAAAGGCTGGCCACGAGGGTGGAGAGGAACGTCCGCAATTTCGTCGATGCCTACAGCCTGCCCGGCGGAAAAAAGATCTTTTTGATCGGCGAGGGACGGCTGGTCAACCTTGCCGCCGCGGAAGGACATCCCGCGTCGGTCATGGACATGAGCTTCGCCACCCAAGCGCTGGCCTCCGAATGGGCGGTCAAGAACCGCGCCAAGCTGACGCCGCAGGTTTATGATGTGCCGCGC
Source organism: Candidatus Eiseniibacteriota bacterium (assembly GCA_035559295.1). Taxonomy (GTDB): domain Bacteria; phylum Desulfobacterota; class Binatia; order UBA9968; family UBA9968; genus DATMBL01. The sequence continues at coordinate 3,971 of DATMBL010000392.1, read as the reverse complement.
GCCGTGGAGGACTGGGTCGCGCGCCTCAAGCTCGCCTCGATGGGGATCCGCATCGATCAGCTCACCCCGGAACAGAAACAGTACCTCGCGTCCTGGGCGCACGGGACTTAACTTTGTTTCGCCGCTACGCCGCTGCCGATCCTTGACCACGCGCCCAACGCGGATTAGAAGGGTTTCGTACCGGCTCTTTCTTGCGCGGAGGTAACTATGGCTGGTGAGAGCGCTGTCCGGAGGTTCATTGCTGCCGCTCGCGAGCTTCATGCCACGGAGAAGGATTCGGCCGAGCGGTGGAAAAAGATGACCCCGCTTCTTGCCGCCTTGCTCGCCGATCCGTCCGTGCGGCAGCAATCCAAGGGCTGGCCCGATTGTTCGCAGGGCGGCGAGCGGGCTGAAAACTTATTGTTTTACGAGGATCCCGACTACAAGTTCGTCATCAACGGCCTCATCAAGGCGCCCCATACCCGGACACAGATCCACGACCACGCCCATAACTGGACGCTTTACGGCGTGCTCGATGGCACGGAAACGATCGAGCGATACGAAAGAATCGACGATCGTTCAAAGCCGGATTACGCAGAGATCCGAAAGATGATGAGCGTGAAAGTCGGAGCCGGCAAGATCGATCTGGTCGCGCCCTACGAGATCCATGCCGAAGAAAGCGGCGACGAGCGTACCGTTGCGATTATTATCCGGGCGGAAAAGGCCGGCAGCTTTCTCCAGGGTCGCTACGACCCTCAGACCAACCGTTATTGGCAGGGCTACGGACCCAAACAGATCCCTTACGAGTTGAAGTAGCGCGCCCGCTTCACAACGCGATCAGGCGCGCGCGGGAGCAAGCACGCGGTGAGCCCGGAATTCGGCACGAGACCTCTGATTGCGGTTTTCTCCGGTCCAACGGCAACGATCCAAAATACCGAACCGCTGGTTACGAGCAATAAGGCGCGCGAGAAATACGGTTTGCCGTTGCGTACCCATGCGGATGGCACGCCGATGCGGTTCGATGTGCTGCGGCCCCAGCGCCTGGCGGCGCCGGTCACCGTCTATGTCGAACAGTTTAGCGCGCATCCCCTGGAACGCGACGCGGCCGAACTCTACGCCCCGCCTGACGGTTATCTCGATTCCGCAGGTGTCTTTCACAGAGAACGCACGAGCCCGGCCGACAAACCGGTCTACGAAGTAACGCTCGCTCCCGAGGATGGCCTTTACCCACTGCCGTACATGGCGCGCCAAGCGGACGGCCGGGCGTGGGAGACGGACGGCACGGAGAAAAACGCTCCGGCGGAGCTTTGCCGCGTGTCTTTCTTTCCCGATGGCTCGCGGCTGTTCGAAGAAATCGATCGTTTCGGCATTTCGCACGAGGGGGTCGGCTGTCTTCTTACGGCAAACGCCGATTTCCATTTCTACCGGGCGCTACCGTCCGGCGGGTACGCGAAAGGCCGAAGTGCCGGCGAGCGGACCGATATCGGTGAAGGAGATATTCCACCGGAGGTGCGCGGCAGCGATTACTTTCCCTATCGGCCACCTTATTTACGGAAAGAGCCGCCGATGGCTGGGCTGGCGCGCTTGACCAACGTGGTTCAGCGCGCGCTCAGCAGCGGCAAATACCTCGGCGCCGTTTGGCTGGAGGGCAGTCCGTTTGTCGAGGAGACGATTTACTGGCTCAATTTGGTGATCGATACAACCGTTCCCATCGTCGGCAATGCTTCTCAACGGCCGCATGGCGCAATCGGCAACGACGGCGACCGAAATATCGTCGATGCAGTCCAATACATCACGTCACGCATTTGGGCGGACGAAAGCGGGCGCGATTGTGTGGGCGCGGTGGCCATTCTCGACGAACAGATCTTTACGGCGCGTGACGTTCAAAAAGCAGACGCGCGGCCCGGCGGTTACGTTGCCACCGGAGGACATGGGGGGGTCATCGGCCGGATGGGCCATCCGGGCAAGCCCCAATTCTCGTTCAAGCCCGTCAAGCGCCATACCTTCAATTCGTCGCTCAATACGACGCGATTGCCGGCCGAAGTTGAAGGTTCGAGACTTCAGGGCTCAACCATCCGTAGGATCGCGGTGCGGATCAAAGACGAGGCGGGAAACCTGCTCGCAACCGCGGTTCCCAAGGTCACAATCGTAAAGCATGCGCGATACTTGCCGAACGACACGACCGGAAATGGCGACGACGAAGTGGATATTCTCGCCCGTGTCGAAAAAAACCTGCGGGAAGCGCCGCTCGCGGGCTTTGTCGCCGAAGGCTCGGCGCCCTTCGGCGCGATGAGCCATTCGGTCGATGCCGCGCTCAGGCGAGCAACGTTCAGCGGCATGCCGGTGGTCAAAGTCGGTCGTGGTAACGCCGCCGGCTTCGTCGATCCGACGCGCGACCCGCTCGCCGTCGCCGGGAGCAATCTTACCGCGACCAAGGCGCGCCTTTTGTTGATGGCTTGCCTGATGAAGTTTGGCTGCTTGCCGCCAGCCTTGGACCCCGCTAGGCCCACGGCCGCGGAAATCGAGGCGACCAAGGCGAAACTGGCACGGTATCAGGCGGTTTTCGACACTCACTGATCAGAAATCGTTCGGAGAAACGATGTCGGCAAAACGCGATCCCAAACCGTTCGAAGGCCACATGCACGATTTCGAAGCGCACATTCGAGCCGTCGAGGAGGATCTCGAATACTACCGGACGAAGCGGCTCGAGCCGCGCATGATCCATTTGATCCGGCGCGGCGTAGTTACGTTCTATGATTTGCTAGAAGCGCGCGCGGCGCTCAACGGCCGCAATCGGTTTTTCAAAAGAAAGAAGCCGCAGGGAAAGAACATCGAAGCCCGCGTGCGTTATTTGGAAGAATGGCTGGACGAATACGTGAAGGGGGTCGCCCTCGTGTCCGCCCGCGCCGTCGAAGCGCTCGACATGGTAACCGAGGATAACCGTAAGGAACGCGGCGACTATGACGACTTTTTCAAGATCAAAAAGAAGGAACACAAGGGCCCGCTCGAAGAGCGGCTGGTCAATCTCGAGCTGGATCTAAAGGCGTATCAGGAGGTCCTCGAGGTGTTTGTTCAGGCGCTGATCAACCGCGGCTGGTCTACGCGTGAAGCGTTGGAGCGCCGCTGGCAGCGGCTTCATGAGGAGCGCCGCTGGGCGGGCGGCGTGATCGTTGCGAAAGCATGGACCGATCCCTCTTTCAAACGAGCCCTGCTGACGACCGGCAGGGAGGCGCTCAGGGAAATGGGAGTGCACCAGGGCAAGGTCGGCAAGCTCGTTGTGGTTGAGAACACGGATACGGTTCACAATGTCATCGTCTGCACCCTGTGCTCTTGTTATCCGTACGATATCCTGGGTGACACGCCGTGGTGGTACAAGCACGAGAGCTACAGAACTAGAATCGTGAAAAACCCGCGGGCTACACTGCAAGAGATGTTTGGCTTGAACATTCCGGCGAGCAAGGAAGTTCGGGTGTACGACAGCACTTCCGACGTGCGTTACTTCGTTCTGCCGGAGCGCCCAAACGGCACCGAGGGAATGACGGAAGAGGAACTCGCGGATCTCGTCACGGTCGACAGTTTGATCGGGGCGGGTTACCCGCTCGAACCGGCGCAACGGAACGCAGGCCTCGCGGCAGCACCCGCGGCGCCCCGCGTTCGGCCCGACTGAACGAACCAATGAGATCGGCTGACGGTAGATTCAAGGTCGGGGATGCGGTGGTCATTGCAGCTGAGAATCCTGCCGGCAACCCGCGCACGCCGCTTTACATCCGGGGTAAACGCGGCGTCATTGGCGCCGTTCATGGGTTTTTGGAAAACGTCAGGGACCATCGGGGTATCCATCCGCCGCTCTATACAGTGCGCTTTGACCTCGGCGAACTCTCCGCCTGCCAGGATCCGGATTCGATTTGGGTGGACGTGCACGAAGACTGGCTGAGGCCCGCTCAGACCGACGCTCTCGAGGCGGGTCCCGCCCGGAAAGATCATTAACGCCC
>DATMBL010000391.1:0-9653 GCA_035559295.1 Candidatus Eiseniibacteriota bacterium | reverse complement strand
CCGCCGCAAGCGCGCTCGCATTCGTCGACGGCGCGCGCGCACGCGCCCGTCGACGTCGCCTGGACCCGGCGCGAGGCCCTCGGCACGTCCGCTTTCTGGCTCATCGTGATCACGTTCGGGGTGTCCCACGTCGGCGTCACCGGCCTCAACCTGCACGTATTTTCCTTCGTCAGCGACCTCGGGTATTCGCCTATGATTGCGGCGTTCGTCATGAGCATCATCGCGGTCATGCAGTTCAGCACGCCGATGGTTTGGGGCGTGCTGGCCGAGCGCACAAACGTTGCCCGGCTGATCATGGCGAAGTTTCTGGTTCAAGCGTTGGGCATCTCGCTTGCGCTCTCGCACCCGGGACTCGTCTCGCTCTACGCGGGATTTTTTCTCTACGGGATCGGCATGGGCGGCACCGCGATACTTGCGGAAATGATCTGGGCCAACTACTTCGGTCGCCTCACGCTCGGGCAGATTCGCGGGATGGGGTCGCTACTCACGAGCCTGTTTTCCGCGGGTGGCCCGCCGTTTTTCGGCCTCCTGTTCGATGCCACTCAGAGCTACGAGCTTTCGTTCAGCATCTTCATCGGCATGTTGTTCGCCTCGGCGGGCTTGAGCCTCTTTCTGCGTCCGCCGCGCAAATGACCAACAAAGGGGAGCGTACCTTTGCGCGCCCACGCTTCGGGCCATCGTGGCAAGAGGTAGTCATCCGGATCTATTGACCTCGCCGCGCGACTTCGCTTATCGTTTGTAGGACGGCGGGACGAGATCGCCAGCGGCGCGCGGTGGATTGGAAAATCTCTATAGGGAAGGCGCGTTGACGGACCGGCCGATTCCGTCCACCCGCCGGACCGTCGGAGCTAGAGATGCCGATTTACGAATATTTGTGTCTTGACTGCAAGAAACCGTTTTCATTTCTCGTAGGCGTTGTTGCCGATTCGGGCGAGCCCGAGTGCACGCGCTGCGGCGGGAAAAAACTCCGCAAGCTCATTTCCCGAGTGGCGCGTGTGCGCTCCAAGGAATCCTCACTCGAAGACCTCGCCGACCCGAGCAAATTGGGCGACATGGACGATCCGAAGGCGATGGCGCGCTGGGCCAAAGAAATGGGCAGAACCATGGCCGATGAAACCGGCGAGGAACTCCCGGAAGACTTCGATGAGATGATGGAAAGCGGCGCGGAGGAGAACGCCGAGGAAGACTAGCGAAACCGGCCAAAACGATTCGATCGCGACCGCGATTCACAGATGCATCGGCTGCGCTCCGAGGAGCCAGGCCGAGTGCTCCACGCCCCCGGAGGAAAAGCTATGGGCAAATTCTCAATCGCCACCTTCATAGGAGCCGTGTTCCTTACGGCCGCGCCCGTCGGAGCGCAGAGTCGGCCGGCCGAGCTTCCGGAAGGCGAGGGCAGACCGCTGGTGCAGGGCATGTGCACCTCGTGCCACGACACCAACCTGATCACGAGAAGCTCGGGGTACACGCGCGACGGTTGGCGCGAGCTGATCTCGACGATGATCGACTTGTCCGGAAATCCTGCCGAAGAGACGATCTCGAAGTACCTCGCGGCCCATTTCCCGCCCCGCCCCGACCTCAAGCCCAAACTCGTTTCGGGCAAGACATCGCTCGCATTTCGCCAATGGAAGGTACCGACGCTCGGCCAGAGAGCGCGCGATCCGGTTCAGGCGCCCGACGGGTCGATCTGGTGGGCCGGGATGTGGGGCAATCTCGTCGGCCGGATCAAGCCGGAGACCGGCGAAGTGTGGGAATACAGCTTGCCGGAAGGAGCCAAGCCGCACAGTGTCACACCCGATCCCGAAGGCAACATCTGGTACACCGGAAACAGCAACGCAACGATCGGTAAGCTCGACCCGCGAACGGGCCGGATCACCGAGTACAAAATGCCGGATCCGGCGGCGCGCGATCCGCATACGGCGGTCTTCGACAAGAATGGAACGCTCTGGTTCACCTTGCAACAAAGCAACATGGTCGGCCGCTTGATCCCCGCAACCGGCGAGATCAAGCTCATGACCATGCCGATCCCGAAATCGCGCCCGTACGGCATCAAGGTGGCTTCCGACGGTGCGCTCTGGATCGCATGCAACGGCGCCAACTGCGTGGTCAGAATGGATCCACAAACCATGGCGCTGCGCCCTTACTCTTTGCCCGATCCGAAGACCACCGTGCGCCGGCTCGACATCGCGAGCGACGGCATGATCTGGTATGTGAATTCATCCCTCGGCCGTTTGGGGCGCCTGGATCCGAGAACCGGGCAGACTAAAGAGTGGCCTTCCCCCAGCGGAGCGAAGTCTCACCCTTATGCGATTGCCGTGGTGGACGATATCGTGTGGTACAACGAGTCGGGACAGAGACCGGACGCGCTTGTGCGATTCGATCCTGCGACCGAGCGATTCCAGAGCTGGCCGATTCCGTCCGGCGGGATCTACGCCGGCATCGTCAGGCACATGCGGCCGACGCGCGAAGGCAACCTCTTGATCGAGCAGACCAGCACCAACCGGATCATTCTGGTGACGGTCAAGAGCCCGAACGGCAGCCGTCAGGCAAAAAGGCTTTGAGCGTTTAGCTCAAGGGATGAAGTTCGTCGCGAGCGCCGCGGCGGGCAACATCTACGCCGCGACTCTCTGCTCCTCCTCGACGATCTTGCGCACCGCCGGACGGTTCATCATGCGCTCGCGCCAAGCGGTGTACGCCTTGAGCTCGCTCATCGGGAATCCTCCGCGCAAACCCCAACCGTAGAACACCAACGTGTAGGGATCGACGAGCGTGTACTGGTTTCCCATGATCCAGTCTTTTCCCTGGAGCATCGAGTCGATCTCCTGGCAATTGGCCCAGAACGACCTCCGTCCGTTTTCCTTTACCGCAGCGTGAGCCGCTTCGCCGTCGGCAAAACGCTCCGGCCGGTTGCAGCGCTGGTACGAGGGATGGACGATGCTCGAGAACCAACACATCGTTGCGATCCCGCGCGCCTCCTCGAGCGGATCGGCCGGCATCAGCTTCTTTTCCGGAAAGCGCCGCGCCAGATAGGTGAGTATCGCCGTGTTCTCGACCAGGACCTCGCCGTCGATAGTGAGGGCCGGGACTTTTCCGCGCGGGTTGATCTTTAAATACGCTTCGGTTCGCTGCTGTCCTTTTGCCAGCAGGATCGGCTTCGCCTCGTAGGGCGCGCCGGTTTCTTCGAGCCCGATATGGGAAGCCAACGAGCAGGCCCCGGGGCTGAAATAGAGCGTCATCATACGAAAGGCTCCTTTCTCTCCGGCAGGATTCGACCGCGCAGCCGCGCGTGACGCTCCCCTTGTATGCCCCGACGGACGCGGTGTCAATTGCAAGGCGTGGCTTTCCTCACCTCTGAGCGTCTTTCATCGAGTGAGGCACGCGCAAGCGTTGCCGTCGGCGAAACGCCGAACCATGGACGTTGGCGAACTCGAGCGCGGTTTCTCAGGTGAACTGGCGCACCGAGTGTGCTAGATTTTCAAATCCTTTAGGCGGGGACGATGAACGACGCCACCATCACCGCAGTCCAATCGGGATCGGCGGCGGTTCGATTGCGCGCGGCGCGGCGCTTTCTCGATCGATTCGAACCGGGCGACGAGGTGCTCCTCCTCGGCGCCTCGCGCGGCGCGGCGGACGATCTCGCGCGCGCGATCTCGCTCGAAAGGGGCGCGACCTTCGGCCTTCATCGGCTCTCCTTTACGCAGCTTGCGGCGCGTCTCGCGGTGCTCGAGCTGGCAACGCGCGGGCGCGCGCCCGCCACCGCGCTCGGTCACGAAGCGGTCGCAACCCGCGCTGTCTTCGAAGCGCAGAACGAGGGCGCGCTTCGCTATTTCTCCCCCGTGTCGCGGACGCCGGGGTTTCCCAGAGCCCTGGCGCGGACGCTTCTCGAACTGCGGCTCGATGCTGTGTCTGCTACCGCGCTGGCGAAGCAGATGCTCGGCGGACCCGATCTCGCCGCGCTGCTCGACCGGGTCGAAACGCTCCTCGTCGATGCCGGCGCGGGCGACCGCGCCGCGTTATTCGAAACCGCAACCGCGGCACTCGATTCGCCCATGCTCGCGTGGCCGCCGATGCCGCTGGTCCTCCTCGATGTCCCTTTTGACTCCGACATCGAAGCCGGCTTCCTCTGGAGTCTGATCCGGCGGGCGCCGCAGTCGATGATCACCGTGCCGGCCGGCGACGTATCCGCCGCCCGGCGGCTCGGAAGTCGAGGCGTGCGTCTCCAGGTCGAAGAAGAAACCGCGGCAACCGATCTGGCGCAGCTCGCGCGTTGTCTTTTTTCCAAAGACCCGCCGCCCGAGAGACACCGCAGCGGCGAGCTGGTTTGGTTTTCGGCTCCGGGCGAAGGCCGCGAATGTCTCGAGATCGCGCGGCGCATACTCAAGGAAGCGGAGCGCGGCGTCCGGTTTGACGAGACGGCGATCATCGTCCGCTCGACCGAACAGTACGCCGGCGTGCTCGAGCACGCCCTGGCGCGCGCCGGGGTGCCGGCGTATTTCGAGCGCGGCACGCGCCGCCCCGATCCCGCGGGCCGGGCCTTTCTTGCGCTCGTGAGTTGCGCGACGGAAAATTTTTCCGCCAAACGCTTCGCCGAATATCTCTCGCTCGCGCAAGTCCCGGCGCTCGACGATTCGGGCCAGCCTTCGACCGGCACCGGCGATGCCACCTGGGCGGCCTCGCGCGACGATGTCTTCGGCGTCCTTTCGGAGCGCGCCCCCGAGCAAGCCGACGCGACGGAAAGCGCCGATGAACCCGCGGACGGCGCGGCCGGCGATCAGGCGGTTGTCGCCGGCACGCTCAGAGCGCCGTGGAAATGGGAAAGCCTGCTCGTCGAATCGGCGGTCATCGGCGGAAGCGAGCGCTGGGCGCGCCGGCTAAACGGGCTCGAAGCGGAGTACGAGCTCAAGATTCGCGAGTTGAGTTCGGAACAACCGGACTCGCCCAGGATCGCGCGGCTCGAGCGCGAGCGGCAAAACCTCGCGCACCTTCGAGCCTTCGCGCTGCCGCTCATCGAACAGATCGCCTCCTGGCCGCGGGAGGCCAAATGGGGCGAGTGGCTCGAGCGGCTCGAAGAGCTCGCCCCGCGCGTGCTCCGCCGACCCGAGTTCGTGCTCCGCGTGCTCGCCGACCTCCGCCCGATGGCCGGGGTCGGCCCCATCAGCCTGGCCGAAGCGCGCGATGTTCTGGCCGAGCGGCTGGCATCGCTCGAGGTCGAGCCGCCGGGACACCGCTACGGCCGGGTTTTCGTGTGTACGCCCGAGCAAGTCCGCGGCCGTGTATTTCGCGTCGCGTTCGTGCCCGGGCTCGCCGAAAGACTTTTCCCGCAGAGGCTGCGCGAGGACCCGCTGCTGCCGGATGACCTCCGTCGCGCGCTCGACCGGGACCTTTCCGTGCAAGAGGATCGGGCCGAACGTGAGCGGCTGCTGCTCCGGCTTGCCGCCGGCGCGGCAACCGACCGGTTGTACGTGTCTTTCCCGCGCATCGAAACGCTCGAAGCGCGCGCGCGTGTCCCGTCGTTTTACGCGCTCGAAATCATGCGCGCCGTTACCGGGAGAATCCCCGAGCACCAGGCGCTCGAACTCGAAGCCTCGGAGGAAGCGAGCGCGAGCCTCGCATGGCCGGCGCCGCTCCGCCCGGAGGACGCAATCGACGACTTCGAGCACGACCTGTCGGTGTTGCGCGGCTTGATGCGTAGCGCGGGCGACGCGAAGGGCCGCGCGCACTACATGCTCCGGCTGAACGACTGCGTCCGGCGCTCGGCAAGCGAGCGTTGGGCGCGCGGGAGACCGGCTTGGTCGCCGTACGACGGGCTGGTCCGGGTGACCGAGCGCACGCGACCTTTTCTCGACTCACAGCGCCTCGGCGCGCGGCCGTACTCGGTTTCAGCCCTCCAGCATTACGCCTACTGTCCCTACCGGTTTCTGCTGTCGGCGCTCTATTATCTTCAGCCGCTCGAGCAACCCGAGCCCCTCCAGCATCTCGATCCGCTTACCAAGGGAAGCCTGTTTCACGAGGTCCTGGCCGAATTCTTTCGCGCTTTGGAGCATCACCGGATCTCGATTGGTGCCGCGCCGATCGAAGCCGTGCTGGAAGTGCTCGATGCCACCCTCACTCGGGTCGCAGCCAAGTACGCCGAGATGCTCGCGCCGGCGATCGAGCGCGTATGGCAGGACGAGATCGCCGCCATCCGCACCGACCTCCACATTTGGGCGCGCGATCTCACTCGCGGGAGCGAATGGCAGCCTTGGTTGTTCGAGTTCGCGTTTGGACTCCCCAATGCGCCCGGAACCGACCCGCACAGCGTGCGCGAACCGGTCACGATCGACGGCCGGTTCATTCTCCGCGGTTCGGTCGATCTGGTGGAACGAAGGCCGGGGACAAAACTCTTGAGAGTCACGGACCATAAGACTTCCAAGAACCGCTCCGAGCCACGGTCGATCATCGGCGGCGGCCGGCAACTCCAGCCGGTGGTTTACAGTTTGGCGGTCGAGGCGGCAACCGGCTGCACGGTTGAAACCGCGCGCTTCTCCTATTGCACGACCGCTGGCGGCTTCACCGAGCACAACGTGCCGATCAACGAACAAAGCCGGAGCCTCGGCATTGAAGCGCTGGAGATCATCGATCGCGCGGTCGAGTTGGGCATGCTCCCTGCGGCTCCGGCGGAGAAGGCGTGCGCGATATGCGATTTCCTGCCCGTATGCGGTCCGAACCAAGAGCGCCGCGCGCGGCGCAAGTCACCGAAGGAGATCGGGGATTTGTTGGAGCTCAGACGAAGGCCGTGAGGGGACGAAGCGGATCGAGATTCGACGTTTCACCGACCAAAAACGAGCATGACGGAACCACTTTCCGATAAAGCCGATCGGGAGCGGATCGCAAGCGCGCTCGACGAGACGCTGATCGTGGAAGCCGCCGCGGGGACCGGTAAAACGACCGAGCTCGTCCGGCGGATCGTGCGCACGATCGAAACCGGCCGGGCGGAAGTCACCGGCATCGTCGCGGTCACGTTCACCGAAAAAGCCGCCGGCGAACTGAAGCTCCGCCTGCGCGAGGCGCTCGAAGACGCGAGGCTCGCGTCGAAACGCGAGTCGGTGGAGCGCGAGCGACTCGACCGCGCGCTCGGCAGGCTCGAAGAAGCGCAAGTGAGCACGATTCACGGTTTTTGCGCCGACCTTCTGCGCGAGCGTCCGGTCGAGGCGGGGATCGATCCGCTGTTTACCGTTCTCACCGAAGCCCAGGCGAAGCGCATGTACGATGAAGCGTTCCAGCGCTGGTTGGAAAGCCGCCTTGCCGATCCGCCGGAAGGCGTAAAACGTTCGCTTCGCCGCCCGGTGTTCGCCGGCTTCGGAGCCGAGGCCAACGGCAGCGACGGTCCGAGCGACCGGTTGCGGCGCGCCGGTTGGGAACTGATCCAGTGGCGCGATTTCGACGGAGACTGGCAGCGCCCGGCTTTCGATCGCCGCGCGCGCATCGATGAGCTGGTGCAGCGCCTGAACCGGTTCACCGAGCTACTCGAGCCGCCCGCCGCTTCCAATGATCCCCTGTATCTCGATTGCTGGGGGCCGCGGAAACTTGCCGATGAAATCCGCCGAACCGAATCGGTTGCGGCGCGCGATTACGATCGGATCGAAGCCGGGTTGATCGAGTTGGTTCACCTTCGCAGCTTCAAGGAAGCGCGCCGGGGAAGCGGCGCGCATTACCGCCCCGGCGTGCTCCGCGAGGATGTCTGCCGCGCGCGCGAGGAACTCCAGAACGCGTTGGCGGAGTTCGAGCGAGACGCCAATGCCGACCTCGCGGCGGCGCTCCGGCAGGAACTGCGCGCTTGCGTGGATGCTTACGAGAAAGCCAAAGCCAAAGCCGGCGCTCTCGATTTTCTCGACCTCTTGCTCAAGACACGAGACCTCATTCGCGGTGACCGGATCGCGCGCGCCGGCTTTCAACGACGCTTCAAGCGGATTTTCGTCGATGAATTTCAAGACACGGACCCGCTTCAGGCGGAGATCCTGTTGCTGCTGGCGGCCGACGACCCGGACACGACCGACTGGCGCGCAGCCCGTCCGATCCAGGGAAAGCTCTTCCTGGTGGGCGACCCCAAGCAGTCGATTTACCGCTTCCGGCGCGCGGACGTGGCGATCTATCGCAAGGTCTACAGCCTACTCGAAGCCGCCGGAGCGCGGCGCGTGACTTTGCGCGCGAGCTTTCGCGCCCGCCCCAATATCCAGCGCGCCATCAACGCCGCTTTTGCCCCGGCGATGACCGGCCGAGAGGACGCGGCCCAAGCGACGTACGTGCCGCTCGAACCGGTCCGGCGCGATCTCGAAACACAGCCTTCCATCGTTGCCCTTCCCGTGCCCGCGCCTTACGGCTACCGGCGGATCTCGAACCTGGCGATTGAAAAGTCGCTCCCCGACGCCGTCGGCGCTTTCATCGAATGGCTCATCAATGAAAGCGGCTGGAAGGTCGCCGAACGTCCAGCGCCAACCGAATCCTTCCGGGCCGACGGAGGAAGACCCCTTTTTAACGACGCATCCCCTGGGCCCAACCGAAGGGAGGGGACCAGGGGGAGCGATATCCGAGCCGGCGATCTCGCCCCCACGGCGGCGCGGGGCTTCAGACCGGGAGAAGCCGAGCACCTCGCGCCGATTCAGGCGCGTCATATCTGCGTGCTCTTCCGTCGCTTCATCAGTTTTCAGGATGACATGACCAGGCCGTACGTCGAGGCGCTCGAGGCGCGCGGCATTCCCCACCTGCTCGTCGGCGGCCGATCGTTTCATAACCGCGCCGAGATCGAGGCGCTCCGCGCCGCGCTTGCCGCCATCGAATGGCCCGAAGACGAACTGTCCGTATTCGCGGCGCTCCGGGGGCCCCTGTTTGCCGTGGGTGACGAGGAGCTTTTGGAATACCGGCATCGGGTCGGCCGCTTTCATCCGTTTCGCATCCCCGGGGCCTTGCCCGAGCACCTCGCCCCGATCGTCGAGGCTCTGAAGCTGCTCCGGAGGCTGCATCGGTCGCGCAATCGCGCGCCGGTTGCCACGACGATCGCCGCCCTGCTCGAAGCGACCCGGGCGCACGTCGGCTTCGCCCTCGAGCACGGCGGCGAGCAGGTGCTCGCCAACATCGCGCATGCCCTCGATCTAGCGCGCCGCTACGAAGCGGAAGGCGGCATTTCGTTTCGTGGCTTCATCGATGAACTGCGCGCGCAGGCCGAGAGCGGCGAAGCCACGGAGGCGCCGATTCTCGAGGAGGGGAGCGACGGCGTGCGGCTGATGACCGTCCACAAGGCCAAGGGGCTCGAATTCCCGATCGTCATTCTTGCCGACATCACGGCGAAACTCCGCGCCGGGTTCGCCAGCCGCGCGGTGGACACCGAGCGCCGCATATGCGCCGTGCGTCTTGCGGGATGCGCCCCGGCCGATTTGCTCGCACGCGAAGCCGAGGAACTGGTGCGCGATGAGGCCGAAGGGGTGCGCGTGGCTTACGTGGCGGCTACGCGCGCGCGCGATCTACTGGTCGTCCCTGCGGTCGGTGATGAAGCGAGAGAGGGCTGGATCGAACCGCTCAACCGCGCCATCTATCCTCCGCGGGAGCAGCGGCGCCGGCAGGCTCAAGCGCCCGGCTGCATCGAGTTCCGATCGAAGGACTCAGTGTGGGTCCGCCCCGCC
>DATMBL010000390.1:0-9593 GCA_035559295.1 Candidatus Eiseniibacteriota bacterium | reverse complement strand
GGTTTCAGCGATGCGCGATGTCTCTGGGAGGGCAACAGACGAGCCGTGATTGGCGGGTTGAAGCCCGCCGGGTGCGTTGACAAGTCGCGCGGAAAAAACGAAAATCGTGGGCGCCTCAGGCGTTAAGAGGCGATCGTAAAGCAATTTTCGAGGGCTGGAGGCCAATTGGCCGAATCCGTAAAGCTGTTGATGCTGGAGTTTCTGAGATGGGTTGCGGCTCGCCCTCGCAGCTATGCCGAAGCGATGACGGCATGGCAGAGTACGTGCCCGCGCCATACCATTTGGGAAGATGCGATTATCGAAGGGCTGATCGAGCTAGGAGCGCGCGGGGAAGAACGCGAAGTGACGCTGACCGCCCGAGGTAAAGGGCTGCTCGAACCCGCCGGCCCTACAGCCGAATCCTCCGTCCAGCGCACGAAGGCGGCATCATAATCTCAGTTTCGCTTTTTCACCTTTCCACCTATCGGCGGGCCCCCTATATTTTCGGTAAGTGGCGAAGGCGTTCGGCTGGCCTGGATCGCCCTCGTCCGCCGGCCCAATTTCTGGGTGATCCGGCGACGGTTGGCCATCAGTGTGTTTCCCATGAAATGAAAAATACACCCAGGATGACCAGCAGAACGGCGGCGACCTTACGGCCGGAGAGCCGCTCGACATCCTGTAGAAACAGCCACGAGAGCGGCAGCACGAAAAGAGATGAGGCATTGATCAAGGGCGAGATGATCGACACCCGTTCCATGCTCAGAGCAGTGTAAGCGAAGACGTAGGAAAGAAAATTCATGAATCCAGCGCCAGCGAACCAAACGAAGCCTCGCGCCGCTGATGAGCGGATCGGCTTTTTGTTTTCAAACGCTCCATAGATCAGCGCCATTGTCGTGAACGACGTGGTTGCGGCAATCGATGCGCCCAGGATCGGTGACTCAATCTGAAGGACGCCCACGCGCACCAGATTGTCTCGCGCGGCGAAGAGGAAAGCAGCGGCGAGCGGGTAGAGAAGATCCTTCGTCCGCCAGGTTTTCGTTGCTCCCCGCCACGATAGTAGGGTGATGCCCAATACGATCGAAAACGTTCCGATCACGTTCATCGCGCCCGGTCGCTCTCGGAGGAACAGCACGGCAAAGCATGTCGCGAATAGAGGAGCGCTATTCGTTAAGCACGAAGATATGGAGGCGCCGAGGCGTTCCATGCTTTGGAATATCAGCAGGCGCGCAATGCCGGGAACAAAGACGCCCACGAGCACGAACAGCAGGTAAACCGGAGCCCAAAAATCAACCTCGACGGCGAAGAACAAAACGTAGATCCACAAGAACAAAGCGTTGAGGCCCAAGTTGACGAGCAAACCGCGAAAGTAGTCGAGCGAAATAACCCCGCGATTGATGAAAACCATCGCAAGCGCGAACCATAGAGAGGCACCGAGAGCGAGAACGATGGCGACCATGAAATCGGAGCCGGGGTTGCAAATTTTGGAGGTCAGGCCGTTGGAGCTGTTGCCGGGTCGAGCGCGGGCGCGCCGCGGCTACGGGCGACGCGCGAGAATCACGGCTTCGCTAAATCACCGCCAGATCGTAACCCGCGCTACCTTTCTGTTCGGGCGGGAAGAGATCCCAAGAGTCGATCCACCGGCGCGTTGGCGGCGATGCCACCGTAGGCGTCGTTGCCGACCAGGTGATGATCGGCTTAACGATAAACTCGTAGTCGAGTCCTTCGTCCCTGAAATAACCGTTTTCTTCCGCCACCCATTCCTGTAAACGCCCATGGGACTGAATTCGAAATTTACTCATGCGCGTTCCTCCCATATCGCCCGCACTGCTTTACAGCACGGTTAGACGAGGCTCTCGTTGTAAACGCCTTTCGGAACGAAATTAAAGAACTGGCCCGAGCCGCTGAGTATTTTCTGCGAGTGTGCCACTCCCGCAGGGACGTGGACGCCGACCGGACTTTCGGCCACGGTTCTTTTCTCGCCGATGACGAACTCAGTTCGCAGGCCGGCTAGATTTGCGCCCGTGCCGATCGCGATGTGGTAGGTGTCGCAATTGTGCTTGTGCTTGTCCACGTACTCGGCTTTCGCATCGTTCAGGTTGCGAACGGCGCGAACCGCCGTATAAAAGCCGGCTTCCTGCTTGATTTTGGCGTCAACGAAGACGTAGCGTATGCCCGGCGCGTCGTCGCGGTGGGCTTTGATTTCGCTCGTGCGCCGAATTTCGGGCTTCAGGATGTAGCCGGCGAACCTCTCGACCTCGCGGTCGCCGAGATGGAAGTCCGGTTGTCGATCAACGTGAGTATAACCGCGGCTTCTGAACAGAACGACGACGTAACCGGCGCCGCTTGTCACCTTGTATTCGTGCACGGTTCCCGCCGGAATATACACGGTTGCGGGCGATACTATTCTGTGAATCCGCCCCTCGAACTTGATCTGCCCTTCGAGCCCCGTCAGATCCGGCCTGGCTCCGATGAAAAAATAAAACTCGTCCGTGTTGTGGCAGTGCGACACTTGATAATCCGGCACCGTCGCGGGCAAGTCCTGGGCCGCGTGGATTGCGATGTAGACGTCTGCCTCCGGGTGCGAGTCCTTGTTGATGAAGATGTACCGTTTGACGGGCAGAGCGACACGCTCCCGGAGCGGTCGTTTCTCCTCGGCGTATCCGCCGAGAACGCCCGGCCTTGCTTTGACGATATGTGGTTCCATAGAGCCTCCGGCGCTACGCCTTGCTTTACGCTCCCGTGGCTCCGGTTGTCAATGCACCCGGCGCTTGCGACGCTCGCACGCGTTCATACGAAGCCGGCGACACCTGCTAGGGCGCCGGCCGCAAGCAGCCAAAGCGGATTGCATGACTTCTTCAATACCACGCCGACTGTGATCAACGTAATCAAATAGCCGCGCCAGTCATGGTTAACCGTGCGCATCAAGATAGTGGCGCTCGCCAAGACCAGTCCGATCGTAACCGGCGTCAGGCCGCTCCGCAGCGCCCGGCCGATGGGCGCGTCGGGGTAACGTTGGTTGAGGTGTCCGACGAGGAGCGTGAGAGTGCTCGCCGGTACGAGCAGCGGAATGGTCGTCGCGCCCACGCCCCACCAACCTGCAAGATGCCAACCGATGAGAATGACGTACATGACGTTCGGCCCGGGAGCCACCTGGGCCAACGTGTAGAGCTCGGCAAACTCTTTTTCCGTTAACAGATGGTGGACTTCGACCAAATAGCGATGGATCTCGGGAAATATCGTCGAGGGCCCGCCGATAGCCACAAACCAGAGCGCCAGAAACTGTAGAAAGAGCGACTCGAGATCCACGCGTTCCATCATTTCATCTCGTTCCACGCGACGAAAACGGCCAGAGGGGCGAGCATACCGATCACCCAAAGAAGGGGCCAGCGGAAAATGCCGACGGCGGTAAAGGCGAGGAACACGAACACCCACGGTTTCGGCCGCCGTGGCAGCGCGGTCGCGAGCTTGATCACGGTGGCGAGCAGCAGTCCGGCTACGATCGAAGACATACCGCCCAAAGCCTTTTGCACCAGCGGCAGGGCGCCGTATTGCTGGTAGAGCACGCCCAATGCCACCGCTAATAAACACGGCCAGCCCAAAAATCCAGCAACGGCAGCCGCGGATCCCGTCCAGCCGCGGAATCGATATCCGACCATCACCGTCACGTTGAGAACATTCGGTCCGGGAAGAAGCTGTCCCAGCGCCAACAAATCCAAAAATTCACGGTCCGTAAGCCAGCGGCGTCGCTCTACGAGCGCGCGGCGCGCCCAAAAAATCGCCCCGCCAAAGCTGGAAAGGCTGATTTGGGAAAAAGTGAGAAAGAGAGCGAGCCGGCTCACGCAAGGATCGGATGCCCCTGTATCGTTCATGGTTTCTAATTACCCGATCGCTCCGCGTTTGTCGCGCGCCCGCTTTATCAGCCCGGGCTTTTCAGTGGTTGAGGTCCTCGGTAGGGGCGACAGGCCGATCACTTTACGCCCGGGCGCAATCACTCACAGTGCGGCAGAGCCGCAACTGAAAAAGAGTCACACTTGGCACAGGGGACACGAAAAGCACGGAGTTAAGACATTGAACAGCACAATTTTCCGAATCCTTCGTGTGCTTCGTGGTGTTGCCTCACGACGTTACAGAAAGATTTGCGTAAGCGGGCGAAGATTCTCAAGTATAGTAGTACAGGCAGTGCTAAGCTAAACTAGGTGCATGCCTCTCGATTTGACCAGAGATCTCAAAATCGGCACGTCCGGATACTCCTATTCCGGCCGACCGCCAAAGGGCTGGTACGGGGCATTCTATCCGGAAAAGAAGCCGAAGGGCTTCGATGAGCTCAGATATTACTCGCAAATTTTTAACACCTGCGAGATCAACAACACTTTCTACCGCCCGCCTTCCCAAGCGGTCGCCCGGGGCTGGGTCGAGAAAACACCCGTCGATTTCTCGTTTTGCGTAAAGCTCTGGCAAAAGTTCACGCATCCCATAAAAATCTCACGGAAAAAATCCGAAGAGCAGTGGGAACCGCCGAATCAGGCGGATTTCGATGAGTTCCGCGCCGGTATTCTGCCGCTCGCCGAGGCGGGAAAACTCGGAGCGCTCTTGGTGCAGTATCCCGTGGGGTTTCACTGGTCGGCCGAAAACATGGAAAAAGTCGCGCGCACGCTGCAGTGGTTCTACGATTATCCGAAAGTGGTCGAACTTCGCCACCGGAGCTGGGGCGAGCAGAGCGGAGAGGTAAAAGCGCTGCTACAGGAGCATCGGGCGAGTGGGGTGCTGATCGACGAGCCAAAATTCGCGACTTCGATACGCCAAGAACTCGAGCCTACTGGCGCAATATTCTATTTCCGGGCTCACGGGCGCAATGCCAAGGCATGGTGGAACTCAAAAGAATCGTGGGAGCGCTATGACTATCTCTACTCCCGCGAAGAGATCAAAAAACATGCGGAGCGAATCAAGACTGCGGCGAGCGCGCCCGGCGTGCAGAAGGCCTTCGCCTTCTACAACAATCATTCCCGTGCAAATGCGCCGGCGAATGCGATCATGCTCGCTCAGGAGTTGGGAGTGAGGCTCAGGGCGATGCCTTCCGAGGCGATGTTGAAGGCGTTTCCTGAGCTGTTGCAGCGAAGTGCCGGAAAAGATCCGCAGGAAATCCCCCAAGCCCGCACGCCGGAGTAACTCTCGAGCACGGAACCGGAGTTGAACGCGGCGACCTTGACACGACGAGTCCGAACGCGCCATTGTAAGCTCGCGGTAAAAACGATCGCGCGCAACAGATATCAGAGGCGGCTCACAGGCTGCGGGTTGCGATCAGATCGAAAGCGGTCGAGCATGCTGCGGCACGGTAGCACGCGATCGGGGAGGTTCGGCGTATGCACGCGATTGTTGCTTTGCTCGCATGGATCTACATGGTTGATGTCGCCGTTGCGCAAACGGCAAAGCTGATAGAAGCGGCGAAAAAAGAAGGCGGCAGGGTGACCGTCTACGGTTCGATGGAGACCTTCACTGCCGAGGCAGTGAAAAAGGCTTTCGAAAAGCAAACGGGCATTCAGGTGGATTACTGGCGCGGCTCGTCCACCGAGGTGATGGACCGCGTTCTCGCCGAGTTCCGGGTCGGGAAGCCGATTTTCGACGTTGTCCTGACCACGGGCGATCACATGCACTTGATGTTCAAAGAAGGAGCGTTCGCTCGCTACGAATCGCCTTCGTTCAAGGGTTTCGATAAGGAAGCGATCGATCCCGATTTGGGGGCCCGCTATCGCAACGTTCTTTACGGGGTGATTTACAACAAAAACAGCGTCAAGGAAACGGAAGCGCCCAAAACTCTTGAAGATATCGTAAAGCCGCAGTACCGCGGCAAGCTCGTGATGCCGCATCCCGTCAATCACACGCTGACAACGCAGTGGCTCGCGAGCCTCGACAAAATCATGCCCAGGCAACGCGCCGAGAAGTTCATTCGCGAGTTGGCCGCGGCAAAGCCGGTGTTCGTCGAGTCGATCGTGCCTGCCGCGGACCGCGTGGGTACGGGAGAAACGCCGATCGGTATCACTTTCGTGCGCTTTGTCCTAACGTACAACAAGCAAGGGGCCAATCTCGACTACGTTCGAGATTACACTATGCTCGGTGACGGCCAGTACATAGCTCTCGGGGCGAAGGCTCCCCGTCCCAGTGCCGGAAAGGCGTTTATCGATTTTTTTCTTGGCGAAGAGAGCATGAAGATCCAGGCCGCGACCGGCGAGTTCGTAAACCGCAGGGGCATTCACCCGCCGCTCGACGGAGCGGAGAAGATCAAGTTTGTTCAAATGTACCGGTTCGGCAAGGAGGACTTTGAAGCGAAGAAGAAAGAGTATCAGAAGATTTTCATGCAGTAGCCGTGATCGTGAGGAGGCAAACCATGGCGGCGCTCGTAATCGATGCGGACGGACATGTGATGGAACAACACACCGATCTTTTCGCTCACATCAAAGGACCGTTTGGGGAGATGGATTGGCATGCCACCTGGCCGCTGTTCGATGCCGACGGTTGGCAGCGCGGGCTCGCGCGCAAGGGGAAGCGCGAGGACCCGGATGCCGAAGCCTGGATACGTTTTCAAAACGAGCACGGCATCGATTGCGCCGTCCTCTACCCCACATCGGCGCTGGCCTTGGGTATGATCCAGCTCCCAGCGTGGGCCGTTGCTCTGGCCCAAGGCTACAACGATTGGCTCCACCATCGGTTTACCAGCCAGACACCGCGGCTCAAGGGCGTGGCGCTGCTTGCGCCGCAGGATCCCAAAGCCGCGGCCACCGAGCTCAGGCGCGCTGTGCAAGAACTGGGTTTCGTCGGGGGGCTGTTGCCGGCTGTGACCAATAACAAGGTCCCACTGTACGGCTCGGCGGTATTTCACGAGATCTACGACGAGGCGCAACGCCTCGATGTGCCGCTCGCGGTTCACGGCGGGGTCAGCCAGAACCTGGGACTGGATCGGGTCTCGAGCTTCCTCGAGGCCCATTTACTGGAACATCCGGTGGCGCAGATGCTGCAGCTTTCAAACATGATGTTCCAGGGTGTATTTCAGGCTTTTCCGAAACTCCGCGTCGCGTTCCTCGAAGCCGGAGCCGGCTGGGCGCCGTTCATGATGGACCGAATGGAAGAGGACTACGAAAAGTTCGGCGCGCGCTTGGCGCCGCAGCTGAAATCGCCGCCCAGCCATTTTTTCAAATCGGGCAACATATTTTTCACGATGGAAGTCGAGGAGCGGACGACGCCGTATGTCTTGGATCTGGTCCGGCCCGACGTGATCCTCTGGGCGTCGGATTTTCCTCATGAGCGGGAGCGCGATCAATTCGGCGGCGATTTGCCACATTTGATGGCGCGCGAGGATCTTTCACCAGAAGCGAAGCAAAGGATTCTTTTCGATAATCCCGCTCGCTTTTATCGGTTCAGCGAAAGCGTCATCGCCGCTGTGAAGGCGGCGCGCTAAGGTTGCGTCACCGCCGCGCTCCCGTCCGGCCGATCCGGCTCGCCGAGCGCACGCTGTGCCTAGGCCGACTCGGCTCGGTAACCGTCGCCGATTGTATATGGGTGGGGGCCCCGCGAACCTCGGCGGATTGCGAGGAGTCTTCCGGATCAGAGATCGCCGTTAACTCGGGGCAACCCTGTCGTCGCGCATTTTCGCTCCGAGGTTTTGCGGAAAACGCATCGCAACGCCATCCTAGTCGGTGACCCGAATCTGAGTAGACAAATGGTATCTTAGCCCGTTGATTTCATAATCCAGCTCGCCGAAAAACGCGCGGTAGCCGGACTCCGGCGCGGTAAGCTCGCCTGTGACGGTTCCGTTAGAAATTTTTGCCGGCTGTGCGATCCACTGCGCGGTGCGGAAATCTCTGCTCGATGTCTCGGCAACCCAGAGCCTTGCGGCCATAGGAGGGGGGGAGGCATCTACCGTTAGACGGAGCGTTCCGTCCACTATCGTGTGGCGCCATTGGAGACGCGGCATGGGTGTGCCGCTGATCTGGTGGCGGCTGAACGCGGCCAACCCGTTAATCAAGTGGTTCCATTGATCGGTTTCGGGCCTGTCTTGTCTGATAAGCCCGTGCCCGGCATTCGGGACGTAAACCACCCATTTGTCGCCGGGGAGATCGCTCCAGTACAGATTGAGCGCATCGGTTGCCCAATAGAAATCGTTCGTTCCGTTGACGATCAACTTGGGCAATACGAGCCGATCCCGGTAAGCCCATGGATCGACCATGCTCAAGAGTTTTCGGCCTTCCGGGCTATCGGGGATCGGCAGCAGCCCCCGGCTGCTATAGGGTGCAAGGCGCGCGCTGTACGCGCCGAAGATCTTGAGCTGCCGCGGCATTTGCTCCCGCATGTTAAGCGTATCGATGACCGCGGGCGCAATGGCGCGGACGCGCCGATCGACCGCAGCGGTAAGCCAGGTGGTCCAGCCGCGTTTCGACGCTCCCGCTACGATAAAACCGGTAATGGGTTGGTTCCATTCCTGTTTCGCAAATGCTTGCAAAACATCCATCGCTTTGACGACGCTTTTCACCATCGGGAACAAAAGGGGCCAATTTTCATCTTTCGTTTTAAGATACCGAACGAAGGTCTCGGCGATCAAATCATCCTCGCGGAGATCGCCTTCGAGCAGGGGCTGATTCGGAATGTGATAAAGAAAGGCAACCGGCGCATCGATCTTGCGGGCGAGTTCAAGACCCAACAGGACATGCGCCGGCCGTGCGGAACCGCCCGTTATCCAGACAAATAGAGTCGAGTTCGGCGCGATATTTCTCGGCCGATAAACCTGCAACTGATGCCGCCACTCATAGCCCTGCCAATGCTGAGAAATGAATTCGAGATCGTAAACCCTGTCCCGGGATTCCGGTATTTCCGTTTTTTCCTTCAGCTTCCAGGCGTATGCGGCTTCGGGCTTGCGGAGATACTGTTCCAAGTCCGACCAGCCGGCTGAAGGAAACAAGATCACTCCAATCCAGCCAAGAAAAGCCGCGCCGGCCCATGCTTTTGGAAAACACATACGGATGCTTGCGGGTTTCACCGCCTGCCGAAAATTTGCTTCCGTGAGCTTTAACTGTGCTTTCGCAGAACCAATAAATCAAGCGTGTCGATGACCGGCCTCGGCGCACTCTCGCAGGCTGCCGCGCGTTCCAACGCCGTTTGCCCGCGATGGAAATCTTCATCGGAGAGCAGCGCCAACGTGGTATCGGCGCGAAGCCGCGTGCGCGCGGCCAACTCTTTCAGGCTTGAGCAACTCTCTTGGACCACGGGCGTGATCGCCTCAAATTCGAAGCCAGCGCCGCTGAAATTCTGCACGGTTTCAGGAACGGTTGGAAACTGCTCGCAAATTAGCCTGGCCTCGGGGAAATAATCAAAGAGCGTGATCTCGCCGATTCGACCGGCGAACGCGCCTCGGACGAGTACTAAACCGCCCGGCTCGAGCACTCGAGAAAGCTCCCGGGCACACACGGGTCGGTCGGAAACGTGGTGATAGACGTTGGACAAGAAAGCGGCGTCGAAAGAAGTCGCCTTGAAGGGGATCTGTTCGGCGCGGCCGCCGACGTACAAGGCGCGTGGATCCCGTCCTTCGACCGCCGCCACTTTGCGCATTTGGTGTGCCGGTTCGATAC
>DATMBL010000389.1:0-9207 GCA_035559295.1 Candidatus Eiseniibacteriota bacterium | reverse complement strand
GGTCCATGCAGGATATTTTTCCTCTATTCGGACCCGCCGGCGAGATTTCTCCGGCGCCATTGGGCGAGTTGTCCCGCCGGTCGCCGTCCGAGTTCGAAGTGCACAAAACCGTTCCCAGTAGAAAAGGGCTCGTGGGAAATTCTAGGATCCTGTTGTTGTCGGCCGGATTGCTGGCCGCATTCCTGAGCTGCGTGTTCGTGTTGACCGGATTGCGAAAGATCTCAATGACCTGCCCTTTGTTGGTAACGACTACAATGGCGTTCCGTTCGTTCGCCGAGCTCCAGATGTTGCCCTTTCTGTCGAGTGCGATGCCGTCAGTTCCCTCGTTGTAGGCGTGGCTTACCCAAATATTGTCTAGGCAGAGCGTGTTCTCGGTGAACGTCTCATCGCAGCCCGTCCGACTCTTGAGGCTTCCGTCGGCGTTGAACTCAACTTTCCAGATTGCACCGCGCGCCGTGTCGGCGACGAACAGATCGCCTTTCGTGTTGAAAGCCAAACCGTTGGCGACGAGAGGCTGCTGAGCCCCTACTGGCACGGTAACTGCCCGACGGCCGACTCCGTCTCCGGGCAGGTTCCCGCCGAAATTCGCGCCGTTGAGCATCGGCTGGATCCGGAATACCTCCGCACAGTTGTCTTCCGCACCAGCGGTGCAGTCACCGCCGCCGGGACCGATCTTCCATACCCTGCCGTGCCCTGTCGTTCCATCGCCCGTCCAGAGATTGCCGTCTTTGTCGAACGCCAGTCCGTTTGTTCCCTCGACTCCTGTGGCATAAGTCTGCGCGGCAGGAGGATTGTTGGCATTGGGAGTTAAAGTTAACACCGTGCTTCCTTGAGAGATGAAAATATCGCCCACGTCATTGAGCGCGATTCCCGAAGGGGAACAGAGAGCCGCAACGTTCCCCACGACGACGAGAGACGGGTTCGCTAGATTGATACGCCAGACGGGGCACGGATTTCCTCCCCGCCCGGTCGTATACAGGTTCCCCGCGGCATCTCCGGTCAATCCTTCTACGGCCAAAGGTGTCGTGATAAGAGTCGTAAACGTCGCATTTTGTGGAACGTCGTCTGCTTGCGCCGGAAGCGATCCGTACATCAAAACGATTCCCAGTAACGAAGCAGCTAGAAACTTCGGCTTCATGGCGTGATCCTCGTTCGTTGGATTTGCGGACGGCGCGAATCTAGTTTCTTTTCGGAGGATGTGTCAATGCCCTAAACGGGTGCCCGATCAGGCACCCCCGTCGGGGGAGCGGCCAGGAACTACTCGGGGATGATGCCGACGTCTTCGGCGGCAAATGCGATCGTCGTCTCCTCGCCTCGCTGAAACAACCGTTTGCCTTTTGGGTTGATCACGTTCACGCGGATAATACGGCTCCCCGCTTCGACCTCGTATTCGACGAGCGGGCCCTGGTAAGCGGAGGCGACCACTCTGCCGGTGATCCGGTTCGTGCCCGGAGCGCCCGCTGCTTTGTCGATCAGATCGATCGCTTCGGGGCGAACGTAGAGCAAGAGTTTTTTTGCTTCACCCGCCTTGCCGGCGGCGGGCGGCCGGGCTTGGATGCGGAAGCCTTCGCTGGTTTCGATCTCGAGTATCCCGTTCAGCGAGCGCATGATCGTGCCGGAAAAGAGATTCGATTTGCCGACGAAGTCCGTGACAAATCGATCGCGGGGGCTCTCGTAGATCTCCCGCGGCTTCCCTTCCTGGATGATCTGGCCCAGGTTCATCACCGCGATCCGCGTGGAGAGCGTCAGCGCTTCCTCCTGGTCGTGGGTTACGTAGATCGTGGTCAATCCGATATCTCTCTGGAGCTTCAACAACTCGATGCGCATTTCCTGGCGCAATTTCGCGTCGAGGTTGCTTAACGGCTCATCGAGCAGCAACAGCCGCGGCTGGATGACGAGCGTGCGCGCCAGAGCGACTCGCTGCTGCTGGCCGCCGGACAGCTGAGATGGCCGGCGCTGCTCGGTCCCTTTGAGACCGACCTGCTCCAGCACCTCGAGCACGCGCCGTTGTATCTCCCCGCGTGGAAACCTTCGCTCCCTTAGGCCGAAGGCGACGTTCTCGAAAACTGTCATGTGCGGCCACAGCGCGTAATTCTGAAACACCATGCCGATGTTGCGTTTCCATGGGGGAACACGCGTCACCGGCTCGCCGTCGAGGAAAACGGCGCCTTCGTCCGGCGCGATAAAGCCGGCAATGGTTCTGAGCAAAGTGGTTTTGCCGCAACCGCTCGGCCCCAGCAGCGTGTAAAATTCACCCCTCGCAACCTCCAGGTTTATATGGCGGACGGCCCAGAGATCGCCGTAGTGCTTGCCGATGTCTTCCAGCCTGACCTGTCCCGCCCGCATGGCGCTAAACCCTGAACGCGCTGCCCGTGCGCCCGCCGAAAATCCGATACGTCAAGTAAGTTCCCACGGAAACCAGAGCGATGACGACCACGCCGAGGGCGGCGCCGGCCGCGCGTCCGAGCGGGCTTTGCATGTAGACGTAGATCCCGTAGGCGATGGGCCCCGACTCGATGCGCGGCACCAGCATGATCGTCGAGGACAGCTCCACGCACGAGGTGATAAAGGCGATCAAGCCGCCCGCTACCAGGCCGCCCGAAATGAGCGGCAACGTGACGCGATAAAAAGCGCGCAGACGGTTCGCGCCGAGGTTGTGGGCCGACTCTTCGAGGCTGACGTGGACTTGTTGGAGCGCGGCATAGCTCGCGCGCACGGTGTACGGCAACCGCCGGACGGTGTAAGCCACGACCAGAATGATCCAGGTCGAGGTGAGCGGCGCCCCCAGGCCCGGAAACTCCCAACCGTGAAAAACCCGTAGGTAGCCGACCGCCAGGACAACCCCCGGAATCGCAATCGGCAGGGTCGCGAGCGCGTCCAAAACGTTCCTGCCCCATACGCGGCTCCGGATCAAGAGGAAGGCGATGATCGTGCCCAGGACGACGTCGATGACGGCGGCAAGAACGGTGTAGAGAAGCGTATTCTTCACGAAGTGCGGCGCGCGGAAAAAGATCTCGGTGAAATTGTCCAGCGTGTAGGCCGTCGGCAAGAGCGAGAAGCTCCACACCTTGGCGAACGACAGAATGACGATGCCGGCGTGCGGCAGCAGGCTCAAAACGAGTATCGCGCCGCAAAACAGCAGGATCGCGAAGCGCTTGACTCCCGTGACCGGGCGAGCCACCGCGCTCCCCTGGCGCAGCGTCGCGTATTCGGAGAGGCTCAGATATTTTCGCGCCGCCAACAAGGAGCCGAGCGAAAGGATCACCAGGATCACGCAGATCACGTAACCGTCCACGTCGTCGATCCCGATCGTGGTAATCCTGAGATAGGCCTGCGGCGCGAGGAGATTCTTGTAGTTGAGCATGAGAGGCGTGCCGAGGTCGTCAACCGCGCGAATGAACGTGAGCAAGCAGCCGGCGATGAAACCGGGAAGCATCAAAGGCAACGTCACGCGGCGAAACAGCCGCAGGCCGTGGCAGCCCATGTTCTGTGCCATTTCCTCGAGCGAGGGATCGATGTTCGAAAGTGAGACCGCGGTGTTGAGCATGATGAAGGGGAAAAAATGGAGCGTCTGCACCAACACGACTCCGGCAAGCCCGTCCATAAAGGGAATGCTCACGTCGAACCAACGCATGAGAAGCAGGTTGACGGTCCCGCTCCTGCCTAGGATCAGCTGCAAGGCGACCGCGCCGACGAAAGGCGGGATCACGAGCGGCAGCGTCGCTAACGTGTTGATGATGATTTTTCCTCGAAAATCGTAGCGCACGCTGATGTAGGCGAGCGGCACCGCGATCAGGCTGCCGAACAAAACCACGAGCGCGCCGCCGAGAAGGCTGTTCCAGAGGGCCTCCCGGAACAGCGGCCGGCGAAAGAAGTTGCCGAAATGAACCAGAGTCAAACCCCCTTCGCCGTCCGAGAGTGACACCCAGAGGACGCGGACGATGGGAACGAGAATAAAAAACCCAAGGAGCGCAACCAGGGCGAGGACGATCCCGGCCTGCCGCCAGTCCAGGCGAACGACCGGGGCTAAAACGGGCGCGGCCTCGTTCCTGGCCATCGGCGCGATGAGCGAATTGCAGCGTTACTGACGGGCAAGCGCAGCGGCTTTGCTGGCCAGCTCCGCCGCCTTACGGTAGTTCGCGCGGGCTAAATTCTCCCACTCGGTCTCGAGTTGCGCTTTCAGACCCGACTTCGATTTGAACGCGCCGGCGACTTCCTTGTCGCCTGCCTTCTTCTCGTCGATCGGGACCTGGGAGGCTGCTTTTCTCGCTTCGTCGATGAGACTGCGAGCCTGCGCGGCGCCCGCGCCTTTCGATTTGGCGACCGCCTCCTCGGCGCGGTAAATCGCGCCCCAGGCGTCTCGCAATTCCCTGTGACGGAAGGTGATGATGTGGTCGTAAAGCGAGTTCACCACGTCGCGCCGTCCGGATGAGAGCCTGTCGTTGAACTCGAGGCCGCCGAGTTTCTGCTTGAAGGGATTCGGATAATCTTTGGGCCCCTTGGCGTAGAGTTCGGGCACGACCGGGAGCCTGCCGATTTCCGGAGAAAAAAGCAGCATCTGTCCGGGTTCGCTCAGGAGATAGTTGACGAACGCTTTCGCGTTTTCCATGTTCGGCGCGCCCTTCACGATGCCCACGCTCGCCGGAACCACCGACGTAATCGAGGGATAAACGAAGTCCACCGGCTGCCCGCTGGCGATCGCAGACAGGCCGAAGAAGTCGATCACGACGCCGATGCCGTACTGGCCGCTGATGACCGCTTCGGGTACGCCGAAGCTTCGCTCCGTGATCGCCCCCATGTTCCCGCCCGAGTTGAGCAGCAGCGCCCACCCCTTATCCCATCCATACCCCTGGAGGATCACCTCCACGGTGAGGTGGGTCGTGCCGCTCCGAGACGGCGCGCTGATCACGAGGTGACCGTGATATCGCGGGCTGGCGAGATCGGTCCACTCCTTGGGCGCCGGTAGTTTGTGCGCTTGAAGGTAATTCTTGTTCCACATCATGCCGTAGCCGCTGACGGCGAAGCCGAAGTAATGGCCGTCCGGATCATGAACGGGAAACGTGCCGATCTTCGCCGGAATCTTCGATACGATATCCTTGGGCGGGGCGTATTTTTCCAGCAGTCCGTCGTTCTTCAAAGTTTGAAACGCATCGGGGGCGCTGACCCAGAAGATATCGGCTTCGGGCTTCGCCCTGGTCTCGCGCAGGTAAGTGACGCCGGCGTTGGTCTGCTTGCTATTGATTACCACCGTGACGCCGGGGTTTTTCGCCTCGAACGCCTTTTTGTAGGCCTCGAACAGCTCCTTGGGAAACGAGGTCACGATGACCACTTCCTTCGCCACCGCCGGGACCGAGAATCCGGCGAGCAGCAAAAGAAACCATGCCGTCCGTGTCCAGTGCATCTGGGTTCTCCCCTCTTGGAATATGGCGGCCCGAGATTATCGCCGCGCCGAGAACCCTGTCAAGCAGGGGCTCGTTAAGAGTTGGTAAATGAGTGAACCGAGCGGTACTGTTGTTTTTGTATGCTCCGTAAAATGCGCGATTTCTTCGCTGGCGGAGACCCTTGGTTTGCGATAAACGTTAGCCATTTGAGAGGAGAAGCTCCTTGAGCCAGAAAGCGAAATATTTCGATTGCCATTTCCACATTATCGACAAAAACTTTCCGCTCGTGCCGAATCAGGGGTTCATGCCCGACGCGTTCACCGCCGAAGATTACCTGGCCCGCGTGAAGGATGTCGATCTCTGCGGCGGCGCGGTGGTGTCGGGGTCGTTTCAGGCGTTCGATCAAAGTTATCTCTTTCATGCGCTGAAAATCCTTGGCCCGACGTTTGTCGGCGTCACACAGGTGCCCCGGACGATTTCGGACGCGGAGCTCCGGGAGCTCGACAGCGCGGGGGTTCGCGCCGTCCGCTTCAACGTCAGGCGCGGCGGTTCGGAGGAAATCCGTCACCTGGAAGCCATGGCGCGGCGGGTTCACGAACTCGTGGGGTGGCATATCGAGTTGTACGTCGATTCGACCGACCTTGCCGGTCTTTTCAACACGCTCGTGTCGTTGCCCGCGGTCAGCATCGATCACCTGGGGCTCTCGAAAGCGGGTTTTCCCACGCTCCTCAAACTTGCCGAAAGGGGTGTGCGCGTGAAGGCCACGGGCTTCGGCCGCGTGGACTTCGATGTCCGGCCGGCCATTGCGGAGCTGTACGCGGCGAACCCGCGCGCGCTCATGTTCGGCACCGATTTGCCGTCCACCCGCGCGCCCCGGCCGTACAGGGATGACGATTTCGACCTGGTCCTGGAAACGTTAGGCGAAGAGAAGGCAGCGGATGTCTTCTACAAAAACGCGATTGCCTTTTACCGGCCGAAAAAGGTTCTCTAGCCCATGCGACTGCTACTTCTGTTGAATGGCCCGCGCGAGCGGTATATCGGCGGTGCGGATACCGCGCGCAAGATAAAATGGAGCGAGTACTGCGCGACCGGAACGGAACTCGAGATAGGCTACCTTCCGAGCGCGCAGGAAAGCGGCGCCGGCGCCAGGGTGTACGCGTTTGGCACCAAGGAGGCGTTGGGCCTCGGACCCTTGTACCCGGATCGTTGCGCCCTGGCGGAAAGGGACGGATTCGATGCGGTCATCATCCACTGCTTCATAGATCCAGGCCTGCGCGCGGCACGCGGGCGCGTGCGGATTCCTGTCATTGGGCCCGGTGAGGTTACGCTCAGCGCAGGTGCGAGTCTCAACGCGAAAATCGGCATGGTGACCCCGAGTCACGAGACCGTCGAGTCCCACTGGGAGCAAGTGCGAGACCTCGGCCTGGAGAATCGGTTTGTCGGAATCGAACCGATCGAAAGCCCGCTCGTGCCGTTTCCGCAACAAGACCCGCAAGCGATGACCGAAGCTCTGGTGGCCGCTGGAAGGAAGCTGGTCGATAAAGGCGCCGAACTGATCTGTCCTTCAGGGCTCGCCTACATTCCCATTCGCGTCTCCGCCATCGAAGTCTCGCGCCGCTTGGGCGTTCCGGTTCTGGACCCGGCGCTGCTCTCGGTAAGGACAGCTGAGATGATGGTTTCGGCTCTCCGCTATCGCTGAAGGACGGCCGCGACCGGGCCATCGTCGCGCACCTTGCGGGCGGCCTATTTTAGCGCCTTCAGAAACGAATAATCGACGATTTCGTTCACAGTCAAAGGTTTGTTCGTTTCACCACGCCCATAGATCATCTCCAGATATTTTTTTAGACCGCCTTCCGACATCATCATATCGTCGAGCAAGACGCCGCTGATGTCATCGTAGGCCTCTTCGGCCACCCCCTGATCAACGGCGAAGCTTTGCATGATGTAGGCAATCACGCCTTTCCGGTCCTGGCGGATCGACTTGATCGCCTCGAGCATCGCTTTGAGCGTGTTTCTCAGGCGTTCGGGATATTTTTGGATTTTCTCTCTCGTCGTAACCAGGCCGTTAAACGGCGACGCATCGATCACATCGCCGCTTCTCTTGAGAATCTTGTAACCTTTGCGCGCCATGATTCCGGTGAACGGCGGGCTCAGAACCGCCCCTTCGACGAGCCCTCGCTCAAGCGGCAGCATATTCAACGCGGTGCTTCCCGTCTGAATCCACGTGACTTTCTTCGGATCGGCGCCGCTTTTTTCGAGCATCACGACCCCGTTAAAGTGGCTTTCCGAGCCGATTCTGGAGACTGAAATCTTTTTGCCTTCGAGCGATTTGGCGTCCGGAAGTTGGCTCAAAAGAGAGAAGAGCGGCGCGCGATAAAGAACCGCGACGGCTTTTAGCGGCATCCCTTTGCCGATGCCTTCGATGGCGGTGCCGATACCTGTGATGAAATCCAGCTCGCCTGCGACAAGTCCGGCCAGCTGGAGATTGCTCCTGATCTGGATGATCTCCACATCCAAACCGTATTTGTCGAAGAGCCTCTTATCCTTGGCGTAGAAGAAGGGCATGAGCACGACGTTTCTCGTCGAGAGAGCCAGACGGATCTTTTCAGCACCCCACGCAACCTCGTCTGCCAGCAACGCCACGCTCGCGCAAACGATCAGGCAGGTCTTCCAACTTCGCACTGACGGCATAAATTCCTCCAGGCGAGAGAGGTCGTTTTGATCACCTCGATGACGTCGGCCACATGTCGAGAACGACATCGATCCGGTTTCCCTGCGGATCGATGATATAGTTTTCAGCATGCCTTCCGGGCGCGCTTTCCCCTTGATGGACGGGCGTGATCGCCTTGATCGGCTCGAGCGACGGAACCAGAAAACCGAAATGCCATATCCCGTTCGGCTGATCGCCTTTGTTTGCGTTGATTGCGACGTGCATAAATCCGTCGGTCATGTAAATGCTGCTCCTGTCGCCACGCGGGTTTCTCCTGACCACTTTCAAGCCGAAGACTTTCTCATAAAAGGCGCCGAGCTGGTCGGGATCGTCTGAGCGTATCGCGATGTGTCTGATTTGCATCTTGTCCGGCATAATTCCTCCGTTGCTGAACCGTCCGAGCGCACTAGACAATAAAACGCCGGGAATTGTCAATCGAAAGATCCTGGAACAATGTCCCATCGAACGATGGACCGGGACGGGATCATTGTTGTACATTTGGATGTACAGAACGAGGAAACGGCCTATGAAGCAGTTATCGTTAACCGAAGCGCGCGCCAGGCTCAGCACGCTGATTGCAGAAATCGGCAAAGGGAAGAGACCGATCGCGATCGCTCAGCGTTCCAGAATCAAGGCAGTGCTCGTCGATCCGGAGTGGGACAGCAGGGTGGAGGAAGAGCTCGGCCACTATCGGAGACTCGTAAGGCAATCCCCGTTAAGGCTCCGCGGCCACATGACTTTGGCTGGAAATCTCGACGAAGCGCTCGACGATCTCAAGAAGGAAAGAGAGCAATCGCTCGAGCGCGTTATCGCCGGGCTCAAGTGATTTACGTTACAGATACGCACCCGTTGGTTTTCTGGTCATCAAACCGACCGGCGCGGCGGGGACGACGAGCGCGGCGAATCTTACGAGAGACGGATCAGGGCAAGCACTCTATTATCGTGCCCAATCTGGTTTTAGAGGAGATCAACCGGCTGATAGAAAGGAAGGTCGTTTGCTTGGACATGGCGTCTCGTCGCTGGGTCGAAGAGCTGGAACGGTCGCCCAGTCTTGCTCGAATCCGTGTCGCTCGGCGCGATTCGTGACCCAGTGGATAGGGTGATCGTCGCTACGGC
>DATMBL010000388.1:0-17784 GCA_035559295.1 Candidatus Eiseniibacteriota bacterium | reverse complement strand
TTCTCGCGGACGGCCCTTGGCTTTTGAGCCTGCCCGACGGAACCGATCTGCCTCTCGACAGTCCCGTTCTCAAAGCGATCGAAGGACGAGCGCGCGTTGCCGCCATGCTCGAAGCTTTTTGCGAAGAGCAAGGCTCCGTTCCCGCCGCCGTTCGCCCGCTCGTGATTTTCCCCGACGGTTATGATCTCACGACCGTGAACGATCCGGATGTCGCGACGGCAACGCCGCAGCCGCGAGCCATTAACGCGCGCGCTCTCGCCGATGAGCTGTTACGACCGATCGGCGCCGAACGCCTCGATGCGGGACTTTACAGGGAGTGGATCTATTCCAGAGTTCTGAACCGGCAGGATGAAGATTCGGTCGCGTTGACTTGGCTCGATCCGAGCGGGGACTCGATTACCCAGCGGTTGCAGAGTTTCGGCGACCGCAAGGACCGTAAGGAGGAGGATCGGTGGCGCATGCCGCCGCCCGAGATGCCGCGGGTCGCGAGAGAGCCGGCGCGTCCGCCGCTTTCGCGCAAAGCCGGCGGCACGATCGCCAAGCTCGCCGGGATCTCGGTCGTGCTTGCGCTGAGCTTGTTCGTGGCGCGCGCGTTCTATGACGCGGAAACCCGCAGTAAAGACGCCGTCCCGCCATGGGCAGGCAATGAAGGCGCGCCTCCGGCCTCCCAACCACCGCCCGGCCCTCTATCCGAAGCCCTTCCCGAACGGACGCCCTCTCCGTACGACGGCATCGCCGGCGGCCTCAAGAGCGCGCCGGCGCCGAAGAACGGCGATGGAACGGGCCCGTCGAGCGATACGGCTCGGCCAACCGGCAACACCGGTCAGGATTCGAAGCCCACGGCGGGAGCGACGAGCGCGCCGGAAACCATCGAGCGGCAGATCGACAGGGCGATTCAGGCGCGGGCCGTTGACGGCGTGGTGGTCGCGTTCGTCGAAGAAACCGCTTATCTCTCCGGAGCGGTGCTATCGGAAAAACAAAAGGCCGCCGCCGAACAGGCGGCGCGGAATGTTCCTGGAGTCAAACGTGTCGAGAGCTCGATCCAAGTCAAATGGGAGCCCGGATGATGCCGCGATCGCTCCGAAGGTCGAGGCGGCAAAGCGCTGGCGCGACCGGCGGATCGCTGCTACGTTTATCCGACTAATGCACACGTAAAAAATCGTCATACTGCGACGCCGCGAAGACGAAATCCTAATTTCGAAGGTCGAACATACAATGCCCCCAAGGACGCATCCGTCCGAAGCGCTTGTGGCGGAGATCGCTATTCTCTATTCTCAGTCCTCGATCCTCGTCCTTTAATCTTCGCGGTGGGTATCCGACTGTTTTTTGGTTGCGTTGTCGCCGCGCGAGGTGCCGCGCGCCTTGACACCACCGGTAGCGGCAGGTAGGGAAACTGTGCAAACTCGGCAACTTTCGATAAAAAGGGAACAGACGTGAACGGAAAGACCGCAGGATTGAGCCAGTATCGGACTCTCAGAACCGATGCGTGGTGGGTGGAACCGGCGCTGGTGGTCGTGGTGCTGGCGAGCTTCGTCGTCTATGCGACCTGGGCGGCGCTGCAAAACGCTCATTATTACGTGGATCCTTACCTCTCGCCCTTTTATTCCCCTTGCATCGCCGCGAACTGCGCGCATGTTAGCGTGCCGCTCGTCGGCTCGTGGTGGAATCTATCGCCGGCATTTCTGATTCTGTGGATTCCCGGCGGCTTTCGGCTCACCTGCTACTACTACCGAAAGGCTTACTACCGCTCCTTCTTCCAGTTGCCGCCCGCGTGCGCGGTTCAAGACGCCACCAAACGTTACTGCGGTGAGATGCGCTTCCCGCTGATGCTCCAGAACTTTCACCGTTACTTTTTCTGGCTTTCGTTGATCATCTTGGCGTTTCTCTGGTGGGATGTGATCCTCGCTTTCAGGTTTCCCGATGGCCTGGGACTCGGGGTCGGCACCCTCGTGCTGCTCGTGAACGCGGCCCTGCTCTCGCTCTTCAGCTTTTCTTGCAACTCCTGCCGCCACGTGGCGGGCGGCTACTTGAAATCGTTTCATCGCAAGCCGTTTCGGTACAGGCTGTGGAGAATCGTCAGCCGATTGAACGAGCGCCACATGGAATACGCCTGGGTGAGCTTGTTCGGCGTCGCTCTGGCCGATCTCTATGTCCGCCTGGTGTCGATGGGCGTGATTCACGATGTGAGGTTTTTTTGATGGCGACCGACGCTAAGTACGAAACGCACGATTACGACGTCGTGGTCATCGGCGCCGGCGGCGCCGGACTGCGCGCGGCCATCGAAGCCTCGGCGCAAGGCGTGAAGACGGCGCTGGTATGCAAGTCGCTCCTCGGGAAAGCGCATACCGTGATGGCCGAAGGCGGCATCGCCGCCGCCCTCGGCAACGTGTATCCGGAGGACAATTGGAAAGTGCACTTCCGCGACACGATGCGCGGCGGCAAGCTGCTCAACAACTGGCGCATGGCGCAGATCCATGCGCAGGAGGCGCCGGAGCGCGTGCTCGAGTTGGAAGAATGGGGCGCCCTGTTCGACCGCACCAAAGACGGCCTGATCCTCCAGCGCGATTTCGGCGGCCATCGTTACGCCCGCCTCGCGCACGTCGGCGACCGGACGGGTCTCGAAATGATCCGCACACTGCAACAGCACGCGGTTCACAAAGGCATCGACGTCTACATGGAATGCACCGTACAGCGCTTGCTCACGGACGGCGGGCGCATTGCCGGCGCATTCGGCTACTGGCGCGAGAGCGGGAAGTTCATCCTCTTCAGGAGCAAGGCGGTTGTGCTCGCGACCGGCGGCGGCGGCAAAGCCTGGAAAGTCACGTCGAACTCATGGGAATACACCGGCGACGGCGTTGCCATGGCGCTCGATGCGGGGGCGGAACTGATGGACATGGAGTTCATCCAGTTCCATCCGACCGGCATGGTGTGGCCGCCGAGCGTGCGCGGCATCCTGGTCACCGAGGGCGTGCGAGGGGACGGCGGCACCTTGAAGAACAACAAGGGCGAGCGCTTCATGTTCCGATACATTCCCGAGTTCTTCAAAGCCGAGACCGCCGAGACGGAAAAGGAAGCCGACGCCTGGTACGAGGACAAGCGCAATAACCGCCGCACCCCCGATCTGCTGCCGCGCGACGAAGTCGCGCGCGCGATCAACGCCGAAGTCAAGGCAGGCCGCGGCACCCCGCACGGCGGCGTGTACCTCGACATCGCTTCGCGGCGCCCGGCCGATTACATCATGAGGCGGCTTCCGTCCATGTACCACCAGTTCAAAGAACTGGCGGACGTCGATATCACGAAAGAACCGATGGAAGTGGGCCCCACCTGCCACTATGCCATGGGCGGCGTGCGGGTCGATGCCGATACCGCCGCGACCTCGGTTCCGGGTCTTTACGCCGCGGGAGAAGTCGCCGCCGGACTGCACGGCGCCAACCGCCTGGGCGGCAATTCCCTCTCGGATCTGCTGGTGTTCGGCCGCCGCGCGGGACTGTACGCGGCGCAGTACGCCAAGTCGTTCACCGGCCCGATTTCGATATCGAACGACCAAGTCGAGGCGTATGCGCGCGAGCTGCTCGCGCCCTTCGATGATCGCGGCGGCGAAAATCCGTATACGCTCCACGCCGAGCTGCAGGAGTGCATGCAGAACCTGGTCGGCATCATTCGCGTCGAAGCGGAGTTGAAGCAGGCGCTCGACAAGATTCGGGATCTCAAGCGGCGCGCGCGCCAGGTCACCGTCCAAGGGCACAGGCAATACAACCCGGGCTGGCATCTCGCCCTCGATCTGCACGCCCTGCTCTCCTTTTCCGAGGCCGCCGCGCTGGCGGCAATCGAGCGAAAGGAGAGCCGCGGCGGTCACACGCGGGATGATTACCCGAACTCCGACCCTAAATTCGCTCGCGTGAACATCGTGATTCGCAAAGCGAAAGACGGCCTGGCCGTGTCCCACGAGCCCCTGCCCGAGATGCCGGAAGAACTTAGAAAGTTAGTCGAGGAGCAAAAGTAAATGGCTGGACAGGAAGTCCACATGCGGATTTGGCGCGGCGACGCCGTTTCCGGCGAGTTCAAAGATTATCGCATCGCCGCCGGAGAGGGCATGGTCGTGCTCGATGTCATCCACGCGATCCAGGCAACCCTGGCGACGGATCTCGCGGTCCGCTGGAACTGCAAAGCGGGAAAATGTGGTTCATGCAGCGCTGAAATCAACGGCAAGCCGCGCCTGATGTGCATGACGCGTATGAACATCTTTGAGCCCGGCGAGACGATCACGGTCGCGCCGATTCGAACCTTTCCCGTGATTCGAGACCTCGTGACCGATGTGTCTTTCAATTTTGCAAAGGCGAAGCAGGTTCCGCCGCTTAAACTCAAGCCCAAGGAGCCCGACGGCACCCGGCGCATGTTCCAGGAAGATATCGATCGGGTTCAGGAATTTCACAAATGCATCGAGTGTTTCCTGTGTCAAAACGTCTGCCACGTAATCCGCGATCATCCGGAAAACAAAGAAGCGTTCGCCGGGCCGCGCCTGTTCATCCGCTACGCGGCGCTGGAGATGCATCCGCTCGACACCGACGACCGCATGGCGCTGCTCAAAGACAAGGCTGGAATCGGCTACTGCAACATCACGAAGTGCTGTACCGAGGTCTGTCCGGAGCACATCCACATCACCGACAATGCGATCATCCCGCTGAAGGAACGCGTGGTCGATCGGTACTACGACCCGCTCGCCAAACTGTTGGGTCTTTTCTCGGCGGATAAGAAGCCCGACGCAGGTTAATTATTGTTGTGGGATTTCGAGCAACCACCGAGGTCACAAAGACCACGAAGCCGGGAAATCTTTATTTTGAATTTTCTTTGTGAACTCCTTCGAAAATGGCCCTAGTGCGGCGGTTGCGAACTTTCGACCTATGTAACGATGCCGAACATCGAACTACTCTATCAATGCGGGCCAACGTAGTTTTTGCGCTGTGAAATCATATGCAGGCTCTCCGCGTAGAGATCGACATCCTCGAGGGTTTCCTCCCGGTCCTCGCCGGACTTCGTCTGATAGCGGATCGTAACCGCGCTTCCATGGCGGCGCATGCTCAAGAGCGTGGCTTCCTTGCTTTCGACGTAGCCGCCGGCTGTGCGAAGCAGCTCAGAAAGCCTTGCCGGATCGGCGCTGGCGCGTAAACCGGCCCTCTGCGCCCGCCACTCCTGTTCCAGGCGCGCCACGTCTTCGGGGCTGTAGTGCAGGTCGAGCGTTTTTGCCATCGCATAGAGCAAATGGACGTCGATGGAATCGTCGCGCTCGGCCGCGGTGCCCGCCCAGATGTACCGAAGCGTCTTCTCCGAATTCGGCCCGAAACCGTAGCGGCCACCCGGCCGCTCGGTGGTGACCTGCACGAGGTAGCTCTTGCCGTCGGGCTCGATCTCGAAACGTTCGACGCGAAGAATCTCAAGGGCTTGGCCGAGCGCCCGGAGATCGCTCGCATAGTTGGGTTTGGCCATCGGGTGATTCCATCCGGCGTAGAAGCGGGTTACGTGCGGCGTATGCGGAAAGCAGTTCCCCCAGCCGGCTCCGATCGCCCCGTCTTCGGCGGCTCCTGAGCTGGCGCGTCTTGACCATCGCTTCCGTCCTCGTCCGCCTTCAAGCCCGCGAGCTTGATTTTCAGTCTCAGGTTATTTTGGCTGTCGGCGTTGGCGAGCGCTTGAACCAGACTGATCTTGCCGTCTTTGTACAGGGCAAAAAGAGCCTGGTCGAAGGTCTGACATCCTTCCTGAATTCCCTGCTCCATGCCTTCCTTGAGAATATCCACGTGACCGCGCTTGATCAGCTCCCGGATGCGCGGGGTGTCGACGAGCACCTCGAGCGCGGCCACGCGCCTGCCGTCCACCGAAGGAATCAAACGTTGCGATACGATCGCCCGGAGGTTCAGCGACAGTTGCAGGTAGATCTGCGCGTGCCGCGCGATCGGGAAAAAGTTCATGATGCGCTCGATCGCCTGATTGGCGTTGTTCGAATGGAGCGTGCCGAGGCAGAGATGGCCCGTCTCGGCGAAAGTGATCGCGGCTTCCATCGTTTCGGTGTCGCGGATCTCGCCGATCAGAATGACGTCGGGCGCTTGCCGGAGCGTGTTTTTGAGCGCCGCCTGGAACGAATGGGTGTCGAAGCCGACCTCTCTCTGGGTCACAATCGACTGCTTGTGGCGGTGTACGAACTCGATCGGATCTTCGATCGTGATAATGTGCCCCTGCTCTCTCGAGTTCCGGTAATCGACCATCGCGGCAAGAGTGGTCGATTTACCCGAGCCGGTGGCGCCGACAACGAGAACCAAGCCGCGCTTGCTCATCGCGAGCTCGCCGAGGATCTTCGGCAAGCCCAGCTCCTCGAGCGACTCGACCTCCGCTTTTACGCGGCGAATCACGAGCCCGACCGAGCCGCGCTGGCGAAAAACGTTGACCCGAAACCGGCTCACTCCGGGCAGGGAAACGGCGAAGTTCAGTTCGAACTTCTCTTCGACCTCTTTCACCTGCCAATCGGCCATCATCGACTTGGCGACGCGCTCGACTTCGGCCGGAGTGAAAGGCCGGTCGCCCAGCGCCTGGATCCTGCCCTGGATCCGGTACATCGCCGGCCGCGCAACCGTCAAGTAGAGATCGGACGCGTCGGTCTCGATCATCGTTCTTAGATACTGCTCGACTTCAGCGGTGAGTTGCATGGCTCAAATCTCGGCGGTGCCGAATCCGCCTCTTTTCTCTTTTGCCAAAGGGGAAGGATGGCGGTATTTCGTCGCCTTACGGACACTCGGCGCTTGCCCGTTGCGCTTTCCTCCTCGCTCGGCTACGCCCTTGCGCCGGCCGTGCCTAGAGATGTCGCCCCGAACAGATTGGGATTCATGCTCTTCGACTGCGCTTCTTCGCGCGTGACGACCCCGCGCGCGACCAGGTTTTGCAGCGCCATATCCATCGTCTGCATCCCGTCTTTCTGGCTGACCTGCATCGTGCCGGGGATCTGATGGATCTTGCCCTCCCGGATCAGGTTGCGCACGGCCGTTGTCCCGGTCATGATCTCCAACGCCGCCACCCGGCCGCCGCCTTTCTTTTTGAGCAGCGTCTGGGTGATGACGGCTTCGATCGACTCGGCGAACTGGGCTCGAATCTGAGCCTGTTGGTTCGGGGGAAAGACGTCGATGACGCGGTCAACGGTTTTCGGAGCGCTCGAGGTATGCAGAGTGCCGAACACGAGGTGGCCGGTTTCCGCCGCGGTAAGCGCGAGCTGGATCGTCTCCAGATCCCGCATCTCGCCGACCAGGATGATGTCCGGGTCCTCGCGCAATGCCGCCCGGAGCGCGTTGGCGAACGACTGCGTGTGCGGTCCGAGCTCCCTTTGGTTGACGAGGCATTTCTTGGATTTGTGGACGAACTCGATCGGATCTTCGATGGTCAAAATATGGCCTTCGAAGCTTTCGTTCAAATAATCGATCATCGCCGCAAGCGTCGTCGACTTGCCCGAGCCGGTCGGTCCCGTAACCAGAATCAGACCCTTCTCCTTGTCGCAGAGCTGCTTTAGAATGAGAGGCATTCCCAATTCGTCGATCGTTTGAATCTTCGTTGGAATCGTCCGAAACACCGCGCCTTCGCCTTTTCGCTGCATGAAGACGTTCACGCGAAAACGCGCGACGTTTCCCAGCTCGAACGAGAAATCGCACTCGCGCGTTTCTTCGAACGCTTTACGCTGCGCATCGTTCATGATGTCATAAACCAGCGCGTGGACTTCTTCTTTGGTGAGCGGCGAGTGATCGAGCTTTTTGAGATCGCCGTGGATGCGGAGCATCGGCGGTTCGCCGGAGCTCAGGTGACAATCCGAGGCTCCCTGCTCGACCCCGAACGCAAGCAGTTGCGTGATGTCCATAGACGCTCCCGATGGGATTTGAATTAGCTATTTTAGTGCATGCTATCGAAAGCTGTAAAGAAAATTTTAAAATGACTTTTTATAGCGGCAGCGGCCGAGGCGGGCCATCATCCGCGACCGTTGCTTTTGAGTTAAAAAGCAGCTAGTTATCGCGAGATTTCTCCAGTTCTCCGATGGTTGGTCATCACAAGGTTGCGCTCGTCACGGGCGGCGGCACCGGCATCGGCAAGGCGATCGCGCTCGGTCTCGCCAAAGCCGGGGTTCACGTGGCGATCGCGTCGCGGAAGGCTTCGAATCTCCAGGCGGCGCCGCGCGAGTTTGAAGCGGCCGGCATCAGCGATAGGCTGCTTCTCGTCACGATGGACGTGCGGAACAAGCAAGACGTCGTCCGCGGGGTGTCGGATGTCGCCGCGCGCTGGGACACCATCCATATACTAGTCAACAACGCCGGGATATCGGGCTTGAGCCTGATCACTGACGAGGACGATTCGCGCTGGTACGACATCGTCGATACGAACTTGAACGGCATGTACCTCGTGACCAAAGAAGCGCTGAAACACATGCCGTCGCATGCCGCCGGGCGCGTGATCAATATCTCGTCCGTGCTGGGGAAATTCGGCGTCGCCGGTTACACGGCCTACTGCACAACCAAGCATGGCATCATCGGTTTTACTCGCGCACTGGCTCTCGAGGTAGTCGATCGGGGCATCACCGTCAACACGGTTTGCCCGGGGTGGGTCGAGACTGAAATGGCCGCTCAGGGGATCAGGGAAACCGCCGAACTTCAGGGCATCAGCGCCGAGCAGTTCAAGGCCCTGGCGATCTCCCGCGTGCCGATCCAAAGGTTTCTCGAAGCCGACGAGGTCGCCGAACTCGTATGCTACCTCGCCTCGGAACAGGCCGGCGGCATCACCGGGCAAGCGATCAATATCTGCGGCGGCCAGACGATGGCGTGAAAAGGACTCGGAACCCGTCGTACGCAACCCGGCGAGTCTCGATGAAATCGCGCGGCCGCCCGTCACCGGCGCCGGTGCCGTTGGCGGCAGCCGTGGACCGCGCCCGCCGAGCCCAACGCAGCTGGGAAACCCAAAGCTATTCGAGCGGCGCGGATCTGTACGGCGAGCAGAAGACACCACGCGTGCGTTGTCTGCTGACGCTCCTCCGGCGCGCGGAATGGAAGCACAAGGCGCGCGCCCCCCTGTTCAAACGGAACGCAGCCGGTGTCTCGTAACCCATCGGCTTGAACTCGATTACGGATTCGTCTAAGTAGGACTGACGTTTGCCGCCGACTAAATTTCAGGAGAACGCTATGGCCAAGGACTTACGCAGTTTCATCGAACAGGAGGGAGCCCGCCGGGAAGGCTCGGTGATCCGGGTGAGAGATCGAATCGATGCGAACAACTATGAAACGATCGCTTACCTCAAGCACCTCGACATGCGCAATCTGCATAAGATGGTGCTGTTCGAGAACGTTCCGGCGCTGAACGGGCAAAAGTCGGACTTTCCTCTGTTTTACAACCCTTGGGTGACGCGGCAATACGTCGCCGACTCGCTTGACATGGGCGACCTGGCGACGCCGATGGACCTCAGTCTCGAGGTCGCCCGACGCGAACTGCAGCCGGGATCGGTCGAGGTGATTCCACCGGAAAAGGCGCCGGTCAAAGAAGTTGTGTTGACCGGCGACAAGGCGGATCTCCGCATACTGCCGATGCCGATGCATCAAAAAGATGATGCCGGGCCCTACTTCACGATGGCCTGTGCAATGAAAGGGCTGAACCGCGATTTCTACGATATCACCTTCACGAAGAACAAATACTACAACCCGCGGCGCATGAGTTTCTCCGCTCATAAACACCACCATCTCGAAGCGATGACCTGCGAGTACGAGGCGGAAAACAAGCGCGCGCCGGTGATCGTGATTCTCGGCCACCACCCGGCGTTTTATCTCTCGACTTGCTGCATGACGCCCTACGGCAACAATGACTATCTCACCGCCTCGGCGTTTCTGCAGGAGCCGTTGCGCCTCACGCCGTCGACGACATGGGGCGACAAGTTCCTGGTCCCGGCCGACGCCGAAGTCATTATTGAAGGCGAAATTCCGCCCAACGTTCGCGACACCCAGAATCCTTTCGGTGAAATTCTCGGCTACTACCAGGGCGAAATGCAGGTTCCGGTCATTGAGGTCACCGCGATTACCTTTCGGCGAAACGGTATCGTCGAGGATTTCTGGCCCGGCCACATGGACCACTGGAATCTCGGCAGCATTCCAAAAGAAGGAAGCGTTTACAACGTCATCAAGAAAAACGTCCCGGGCATCAA
Organism: Candidatus Eiseniibacteriota bacterium; assembly: GCA_035559295.1. Taxonomy (GTDB): domain Bacteria; phylum Desulfobacterota; class Binatia; order UBA9968; family UBA9968; genus DATMBL01. The sequence goes on along the minus strand of DATMBL010000388.1, from coordinate 7,577 downwards.
GGCGATTCACCTTCCGCCCTCGGGCTGCGGTCGTTGCATCTGCTATATCTCGATCAAGAAGGAATTCGAGAACGAGCCCAACAAGGCGGGCATGCAGGCGTTCGTCGAAATGCCCAATCTCAAGCTCGCCGTGGTCGTGGACGACGACATCGATGTGTTCAACGAACGCGAGGTCCTGTGGGCGGTGGCGACCCGAGTCCATTGGGACAAGGACATCGAGGTCATTCGCGAAGTGCAGAGTTTCCGCGGCTGGCTCGGCGACGCGGTCGCGATCATCGATGCGACGGTTCCGCTGAAAGGCGGTTGGCCGAAGCGCAACGAGGTCCATCCGGAAGCGTTCGAGCGCGTCGCAAAGTTTTTCAAGTAACTGCCGGAAGCGAAAAGATACGCACCACGAAGTTCACGAAGTACTGAGCGCGGCTACGCCGCGATCAAAATACGAATGCCGGATATCCCCGCGCAAAGAGCGCAAAGATCGCCAAGTCAAAAGTCAAACTCATCCGGGGATGAGTTGCGGGGCCTTGGCGTGCTTGGCGCGAGGAAGTCTTATCTTTCCGGCAGCTGACAGTGCAGGAGATATGGCGGACAAAGTCAAGTTCATCTACAAGGCCACGTGAACGACCTGCCGGAAAGCAAGAAGTTTCTTGCAGGCGAACAAGGTCGATTTCGAGGAGCGCGAATACGGCAGGAACCCGCTCTCGGAGAAAGAACTGCGCGACATCATCGGCAACGAACCCGTCGAGCGATTTCTCAACACGCGCACCCCCCTCTACCGGGACCGAAACATGAAGCAGAAGCCGCCGTCGAAAGAAGAGGCGATCAAGCTCATGCTGAAAGACCAGAATCTGCTGAAACGACCGGTAATCATCAAGGGCAAAAAGAAGCTCGCCGGCTTCAACGAAACGGAATTGAGAGAGCTGCTGTAGCAGCTCTTTCGGTTTAGGTTTAAGCTGAGGCTGCGTTTAAGAATCGCTGCTGAACCGTCTTGGGTTTGATCTAAACCTCAACCTTAACCTCAGCCTGATCCGATGGTTCGCGCTATCTCCGGGCTCAAGCTTTGCCACCAGGGAAAGGTCCGGGATCTTTACGATTTCGGAGAACGTTTGTTGATGGTGGCAACCGACCGGATTTCCGCTTTCGATGTTGTCTTGCCCACCGAGATCCCCGATAAAGGCAAGATCCTGACTGCGCTTTCGGCCTTCTGGTTCAATATGATGGCCGATATCGTGCCGCACCACATGATCAGCACCAACCCGGCCGATTTCCCCCCCGAGTGCCATCCCTATCGAGCGGAGCTGGAAGGGCGCAGCATGCTCGTAAAGAAAACCGCGCCGCTTCCCGTCGAATGCGTCGTCCGGGGCTACCTCGCGGGCTCGGGCTGGTCGGATTACCGCAAGACCGGCAGGGTCTGCGGTGTGGCGCTGCCCGAGGGCCTGCTTGAAGCGGCCCGACTCGATGAGCCGATCTTCACTCCTTCGACCAAAGCCCCGGCCGGATCGCACGATGTCAACATTACGTTCGAGCAGGTCGTGCAGAAGCTCGGCGCCGGGCTCGCAACCAAAGTGCGGGATGCGAGTCTTGCGATCTACCGCCGGGCGCGGGAAATAGCCGAGGCCAAAGGCATTATCATCGCGGATACGAAAATGGAGTTTGGCTTACGCGCCGGCGAAGTCGTGTTGATCGATGAATTGCTTACGCCCGATTCCTCGCGCTTTTGGCCCGCCCACGGCTACGAGCCCGGCAAGACCCCGGATAGCTTCGACAAGCAGTTCGTGCGCGACTACCTGTTGAAACTTCCCTGGGACAAAAACTCCCCCGCTCCTCCCCTTCCACCGGAAGTCGTGCGTAAAACACAGGAGAAATACGCCGAAGCCCTGCGCCGCCTGACCGCGTAAGCCGACTAATGACGCCGCGAGTGAAAAGGGGCTTCGGGAAATCGGCGCCTTCTTCGGTAGACCCTTAAAGTCGGGGAACTAACGCATCAGCCAGAGGCAGAGAACGTAGTAGATCGCCGCCAGGATAAAGCCCGACCACAACGCTCCCGAGACCGAGTCCAGCGGCTTCTTTGTCGCGCCTTGCGTGCCGACGAGCGCGTTGTATTCGACGGCCGCCGTTATGATGAGCGCCAGAATCCAGAAACCGGCGTCAGAGCGCGACGGACCCACCAGCGAAGGGTAGTGGCTCGCCGCTCCCATGAAAAAGAGCATCGGGATCGAAAAAACTACATTTGTCCTCGAAGCGAGGGCTCCGCGCCGCGCCGCTCCCGCGGCGGCGGGCAGCGCCTGCCCTCCCTGGGCGACTTGGTTCGTGGAAGCGATCACGATCTGCTGGTTCGGCCAGATTACCAGCCATACGTTCAAAAACATGATCGTGCCGAGAAGGCCGCCCAGAGTTATTGCCACGCCATACGAAGACGTGAAGAAGAGCCCTCCTCCCATTTCGCCCAATCGCATCAAATACATTAACAATCCCGCGAGGAACGTGATCATCGCCCCCCAGCGAAACCACCATAGCGCGCGCGGCACGAGCTTCTGAATCGCCCCGGTTCGCACCGCTGCCTCGGTCTCGGCGAAAAAGGGGGTCTGAACGAAATTGAAATAGTACAAGAGTCCGATCCAGGTGATGCCAGCGAGAAAGTGAATCCACCGCAGGAAAAAATGTGTCACTTCCATAAACCCCTCCCCTATTGTCAGTCCCGATGTAATTGTAACGAGCAGAGATCAGGTCAATGCAACGGAGCCTTGGTGTCGGCCCGTCTGATTTCGCGCTCGCGCCACGCAAACGACCGTACTCATTCGGTATATAGTAAGGGACGAATCTTTTTGTCAAGCTAAAGTGGCGCCGCGCCGCGCACGACGCATCGATCCTACGCCGCAATTCTTCCAACGCGCTTCATTTTAAGTAATGGCGGTAGATTCGCGCGAGCTGGGAAAATGCTCGGAAGAACTCTTGCGGCCGCACTTTCGATCCGGCCACGTCTTCCCACTCGAAAAGCGGAAACTCAAAAATCGCGCGCGCCGTCTCCGTTGTTCCTCGGTCGCGGATCATGCGCGCGATGATCTCGACATCGAAAAGCCATCGTGTAAGAAAAGGTTCCTCGAACAGCGCCTTCGCCGAGCCCGCTCTCATCAGTTTCGCGCCACACTGCGTGTCGTACACCGGCAGGCCGAGGCACAGGGATGCCGCTGTGGCAAAAACTCTTCCGAGGTAATGCCGGACTGCGCTCCGCTCAATGCTTCTCCCAAGCAGGCGGACTCTCGACCCGATCACAAGGTCGAGGTCCGGTCGGGACTCCAGAAGATCGTAAAAGTCGACCAGCGCATCCAACGGCGTTGCCAGATCGGCATCCCAATACCCCGCGTAAACCGTATCGGCCTCGATACCGCTCGATATCCCAGCCCGTACAGCTTCGGCTTTGCCGACATTTTGCGGCAGATTATGGATGGCAAAACGGGCGGGATCCAATTGTCGGAGCTGTTCAAGGACGCGTAAGGTGTCATCTTGGCTGCCGTCGTTGACGAACAAGAATTTCATCGGAAAACGAGGGGCAAAAGCCTTGAACTTCTCGCCTTCCAGGCGATGCGCCTCGTTGTAACAAGGGACAACGACGACAACCGCGCTCATCTTTTGCCGCTGCTCCACGTGCTTTGCGAAAGGCTGCCGCGCGAGAAACCCGCTGATACCGGATCGCCGTGTGTTTGCCGTTCGCGCGAAGTCATCTCCTGCGCCTTGAGCGCAGCCGCTCGGAGCGGGGCCGCTGCGGATTTTTGTGCTTCATCCCCGAAACAGGGGCCGAAGTTTTCTTGACGTCAACATAGATCTGTGACATTTTGCGTGCTACCTTTCTCCGTAAGCTACGCGGAGCTTTTCTGATTCAAGAATCTAAAAGCAAGGCGCTGAAGTCCGCCCGGATGCCCGCGAAACACGCGCAGCGCATCGCTGCGCTCAGAGGCGCAACCGACCCATTCCACTATGTCGCTGAGGAGCTTGAGCTTGTAGAGAAAAATCTGACGCTGGCGATTCGCTCCCGCGAGCAAACGCTCACTGAAATTGCGGGTCATCTGATTCACGGGGGCGGAAAGCGCATCCGGCCGCTGGTAACGTTGCTTGCGTTTCTCGCGTTTGGCGGCAAGCGCACCCAGGACATCGTCGATATCGCGACCGCCATCGAATTGATCCATACGGCAACTTTGCTTCACGACGACATCATCGATTGCGCGGAAACGCGGCGGGGGAAAGAGTCTGCTTTTAAGAAATACGGCCTCAAAAAGACCCTCGTAACCGGCGACTTCCTGTTCATCAAAGCATTTGAATTTGCAGGAAAATTCGATGACACCGTAGTTCAATGGACGGCCGATGCCTGCGCCTTGCTCACCGAGGGCGAGACCTTGCAGGAATTCTTCAATCGGAACCGCGCGGTGACCATCGATAATTACCTCGAGATTGTCAAGCGAAAGACCGCGTCTTTGTTCCAGACGGGAGCGAAAGTCGGCGCCTACCTGGCCGGCGCGCCCGTTCCCTCGCTCGAGGAAACCGATCGCTATGGGCTGAATCTCGGCATCGCGTTTCAGATGGTCGACGACATCCTTGATATAGTGGGTCATAGCGAGTTGCTCGGCAAACCGACGGGCATGGACTTGAGGGACGGCAATCCCTCTTTGCCGATCATCCTCGCCCTGAACGACGGCCAGCCGGAAGTGCGGGTGGCATTCGAATCCGAGAATCCAACGGAGCAACAGGTCCAGCTTGCCCTGGAAGCGATCCGCAATGGACCCGCAATCCAACAAGCGACGTCGACTTCCCGATCTTATGCGGAAGAAGCGCTCAAAGCCGTGAAGCAGCTCCCCCCTTCGATGTATCGGAACGGGCTGAAAACAATCGTCCAGCTGATCATCGACCGCGACGTGTAGGACTTGTCCGGAAGGCTCGCCACAAGATCACGAAGTTCACGAAAGTTTAAGAAGAAAGATTGTCTCGCGCCAAGAGCGCGCCAAGGACGCAAAGGAAAGATAAGATTCGCGCCATGGGCTCGATCGAGACCTGGACCTGGGTCTTTACCTTGGCGCCCTTTGCGGGCTTTGCGCGAGAACTTCGTCTTCTTTATGGTTAATCTTCGTGTCCTTCATGGTTGACTCCGAGCTCCAACCTAAGCACCCGTGAGCCATCAAAATTCGCGCGATCACGCAGTTCGAACGATGTTCGATCAGATCGCGCGGCGCTACGATTTGCTAAACCGCCTGATTAGCCTGCGCCTCGACATCCGTTGGCGGCAACAGGCGATCGCAGCGGCGGTGCAGACCGGCAACGAAACGGTCCTGGACCTCGGAACCGGCACGGGAGATCTCGCTTTCGCCGCCGCCTCCAGGCTGAGCGGCGGAAAGGTCATCGGCCTTGATTTCTCCCTCGCCATGCTGCGCATTGCCGAAGCCAAGCGCGCCGAAACCGCGCGACCGTCCCGGGTCTCCTTCGTTCTCGGCAGCGCGCTCGCGCCGCCATTCAAGAATGAGAGGTTCGATGCGATCGTAACGGCGTTCGTGTTGCGCAACATCTCGAACCTCGATCTGTTTTTCGCCAATTCGTACTGCGCGTTGAAACCCGGCGGCAGGCTCGTAACCCTCGACATGTTCCCGCCGGCTCGCGGTTGGTTTTCCGCCCTTTATTCGGTTTATTTTCATCGATGGATGCCGTGGTTGGGCGGCGTTTTAGGCGGGCATCGAAACGCCTACGATTACCTTTCCGAGTCGGTGCGGCGATTCGACACTCCGGAAAGGATCGCCGACCGGATCCGCCAGAGCCGCTTTGACCCCGTAACCGTCCAGAAATTCCTGCGCGGCGCGGTTTGCATGCACATCGCGGAAAAGCCCGGTCCTGCCGGACGATCGGAAAGCGTGGATGTTTAACTTCACCGAGAGCTTTCTCTTGTTCCTGTTCCAGGTTGCCTCCGGCGGCCTGTTCGCCCTCGCGGCAACGCCGTTCAACGAGCTCGACCGAGCTTTTTACAAGTCTACGGCCGGAGTGCTCTACGTCATCGGCCTTTTCGCCTTATGGGGTAAAACACAATTGTACCTCAGCGGTCCGAGCACGGGGGTGCTTTTGCCCACCGCCGAACTCCTCGTGCACGCGCTGTTCGTGGTCGCCTTCTCCTGTTACGTGCTCTCACTTTGGGGTGAGAGGCAGGTGTTTCGAGCGCGAAGCTTCGCGCTCGCGCTGATTTGCGGTCTGGTCGGCCTGATTCTCAGCTCCCAAAGATTTCACCATGCGCCTCTTTTTTCATTCGAAACTTTGCTGCTGCCGCTGAGCTTATTTTTATCGGCCCTGCTCCTCGGCAGCGTGACGGTCGGGATGCTGTTGGGCCACTGGTATCTGATCGACACCGGCCAAACGCTCGAGCCCTTCGTGCGAATTTATCGCTTCTTTGTTTTTGCGCTGGTGGCGCAATGCTTACTCGTGGCGCTCTCCCCTCCGATCCTGTACTTCCTCGGCGCCCCGGGGACACAGGAGAGCCTCGAGACCGCGTGGGACAAACACTCGGTTCTCGTGATGATGCGGTTGTTGATCGGCCAGGTAGGTCCTTTGATCTTATCCTATATGATCTGGCGGACGCTGCAGATTCCCCACACGATGGCGGCGACCGGTCTATTCTACATAGCTCTGTTGGGGGTTTTCGTCGGCGAGATTTTGAGCCGCCAGATCTTGACGCTCACGGCGTTGCCTTTTTAAACGAGCGCGGTGAGCGGTTCGTCGGAGCTCCAACGCTTCAAAGCGTTTCAGCCGAGGGCTGATCCGCCCGGAGCCGCGGCGGTCGACCGCTCGCCACGTTCAAACCGTCTCTCTCGGCTTCACTAGCTTGAACAGCTGACCTCAGGCCTCGCTGCTTACTGCTCGCGGGTATGTCTTTATTTTCGTGATTCGCAGGCCGCTCGAGGTCCAACCCAAATCGTAACCCACGATATCCCCTTCTTTCAGGGCTCGGGGGTCCTTGGTTTCCCCCGTCATGATGACGAGTTCGTACGAGAACGGGACCTCTCTCCCGCTCTCGGTACGGACAAAACCGGTGTTATTCGAAGGAAAAAGCTTGGTGATGACTCCGTGGTGGTATCGGTCGTCCGGGTGTCCTGGAGTTAAGCTACTCATCTAGGCAGTGAGCGCCCGGCAGTGAGCTTTGCGCCGACACAGGGGAAAACCGATGTTTCATGACCGAGAGCACGAACTCACGAAGGTTTGGTAAAAACCATTTTCTCGCGCCAAGGATGCGTTTGTGTGAGCGTTTTTCATCCTCGCCGGGCGAGCTAAAGGTCATGTCACAGTTCGTGTCAAGTGCTCGCTTCACACCTTGCACACTTTCCTTAAAGCGGCTGCTTCTGCCTTGCGATCTTGTTCTGCAACTGCATCAGTCCGTCGAGCACCGCCTCGGGTCTCGGCGGACAACCCGGCACGTAGACGTCCACCGGAATGATCCTGTCGATACCCTGGACCGTGGCGTAGTTGTCGTAAAATCCTCCGCTCGCCGCGCATGCGCCGAACGCCATCACCCACTTCGGTTCCGACATCTGCTCGTAGACGCGTTTCAGCACCGG
>DATMBL010000387.1:0-12352 GCA_035559295.1 Candidatus Eiseniibacteriota bacterium | reverse complement strand
CGGTGGTATTCAAGGAACAAGTACCGGCGCCTGAGGCGGCCGATGAAGCGCCGGAAAGACCCTCGGGAGAACTGCCGGTGATTGCTACAAGCCGTGAACCCGTGCGTGCCCCGGCAGAGGCGCAAAGCGTGCCTGAGGAGGTGCCCACGAACGCGAGCAAGCGCGCCGAGCCGGTGGATCTTGCATCCGTTCCCAAGCGCGAACTACCCCGTCCTGCGCCGGTTCGCGCGTTGGAAGGTTATGTCGTTCAAGTGGCATTCAACGACAAGATCGAGGCCCGACGATGGGCCGAGGAGTTGGCTGGCAAGGGTCACGCGGTTTCGGTGACCGTGCCCGAGGGTGGCGGGATGATCCGGCTTAGAATCGGCAACTTTAGCCAGCGTGAAGACGCGGAGCGGCACCTACGGGAACTCTGGCGCCAGGGTCTTTCCGGGATCGTTTTGAATCTCCCGCAGGCGTATCGCCCTGAAAGCCGACCGACACAAGCGGGCGATTAGGATAGCGATCGAAGCAGATCCTCCACAGAGTGTGACACGAACTTAGCTCGCGCGCAGACGCGAAAGCCCGCACAAACGTATGGGCATCGGACGATGAACCCTGTCGGGCCGCCGGCCATGGGCCCGTGCATTAGGGCAATTTCGACTAGAGCACGAAGGGAGATCCGAAGATCGAGGATTGAGAATCAAGGATCGCGAAGCTCGCGAGTATCACCGCTTTCGCTCGTCGAGTTTTTGGCGGAGCAACTCGTTTGTCTTTTGCGGGTGGAGCTTGCCGCGCGCGGCTTTCATGATGCGGCCGACGAGAAAGGCGATGATCTTTTCATTGCCGGCGCGGTACTGCGCGATCTGTTCGGGATGAGCCGCAAGCACTTCGTCGATCGCCTTCTCGATCGACGCCGGATCGGAAATTTGTTCAAGTCCTCTCTGCGCCACGATCACGCGCGCCGGGCGGCCCGACACCAACATCTCTTCGAAGATCGTTTTGGCGATCTTGCCGCTGATTTTGCCTTCGCCGATTAGTTGGACCAGCTCGGCGAGGCGCTCCGGCGCTAGCGGCCAATCGGTGATGTATAAACGATCGTCCAGGCGCCGCTCTTTGATCACCCGGAACAGGTCGCCGACGATCCAGTTGCTGATCGATTTAGGATCGACCCCAAGCTTCGAGGCCGCCTCAAAATAGTCGGCAACATCCTTGCGCTGCGTGAGCAGTTCGGCGTCATAGGCGGGCAGACGGTATTGCGCAATGAAACGCTGCTTGCGGGCGCCGGGAAGCTCCGGCAGCGTGCTCCGCACCTTTTCTATCCAGGCGGTATCCACCTGAACCGGGAGAAGGTCGGGATCGGGAAAGTAACGGTAATCGTGCGCCAGCTCCTTCTCTCGCATCGACCGGGTCGCTTCACGCTCGGCATCCCAGAGGCGCGTTTCCTGGACCAGGCTCCTGCCGGCGGCAAGCGCCTCGGTATGTCGCCGAATTTCGTATTCCAGAGCTTTCTCGACGGCTTTGAACGAGTTCAGATTTTTCAGTTCGGTCTTGGTTCCCAGGCTGCTTGTTCCCTCCGGCCGGACCGAGACGTTGGCGTCGCAGCGAAAACTACCCTCTTCCATATTGCCGTCGCAGATTTCCAGGTACTGGAGAATCGCGCGGAGCGTTTTTAAGTACGCCGTGGCTTCTGCGGCGCTGTGGAGATCGGGCTCGCTCACGATTTCGAGAAGGGGCACGCCCGCGCGATTGAGATCGACCAGGCTGGCATCGCCGCGCGCCTCGTGAATGCTCTTGCCGGCGTCTTCTTCCATATGGATGCGTGTTAGCCGGACGCGTTTCACGCCGCCCTCGCGGGTCTCGATCTCGACATACCCGTTGGAGCAGATGGGCGCGTCGTATTGACTGATTTGATACCCCTTGGGGAGGTCGGGATAGAAATAATTTTTTCGCGCGAAACGGCTCGATTCGGCGATCCGGCAGTGAGTCGCGAGTCCGGCCTTGAGCGCGAACTCGACGACTTGCCGGTTTAGCACGGGGAGAACACCGGGAAAACCCGCGCACACCGGACACGTGTTTTGATTCGGAGCGGCGCCAAACCGCGTGGAACAACCGCAGAAGATCTTTGACTGCGTGAGGAGCTGAGCATGGACCTCGAGCCCGATGACCGCCTGGTACTTCATGCCGATTCCAAGACGGGCCTCAGCGCGCCCCAACGGGTTGCCTGCTCATACGCATAGGCGGCGCGCAGGAGCTTCGATTCTTCGAAATGCCTGCCGATCAACTGCAAGCCGACGGGCAAGCCTGCGGCATCGAAGCCGCACGGCACCGAGAGCGCCGGCAAGCCGGCCAAGTTGGCGGGAATGGTAAACACGTCGGAGAGATACATCTGCAGCGGCTCTTTGATCTTTTCACCCAGGCGAAACGCGGTGGTCGGCGCGGTGGGCGTGAGGAGGATGTCACAGCGGCTGAACGCCTCATCGAAGTCTCTTCGTATCAGGGTGCGGACTTTCTGCGCTTTGAGGTAGTAAGCGTCGTAGTAGCCCGCGGAAAGAACGTACGTGCCGAGGATGATGCGCCGTTTCACTTCCGCCCCGAACGCCTGCGCGCGGGTCAGCGTGTACGTTTCCGTGAGATCCCGACCTCGCGCCCGATAGCCGTAGCGCATACCGTCGTAGCGCGCCAAGTTGGAACTCGCTTCGGCCGTCGCCACGATGTAGTATGCCGCGACGGCATACTCGGTATGCGGCAGACTGATCTCTTCAATGATCGCTCCGTGATCTTGAAACACCCGGATCGCGGCGCCGACCGCTCGCTCGACCTCCGGCTGCACGCCGGAAATAAAATACTCTTTCGGAATCCCCACCCGGAATCCCTGAACCCCGCCGGCGAGCATTTCGGAGTATCTCGGCACGGGTCGGTCAACCGATGTCGAGTCGCTCGGGTCATGACCGGCGATCGCCTCAAGCAGGAGCGCGCAGTCGGTGACGTCTTTTGTGAGCGGGCCGACCTGGTCCATCGAGGACGCAAACGCGATGATACCGAAACGGCTCACGCGACCGTACGTCGGCTTGAGCCCGACGATCCCGCAGCACGCGGCGGGTTGCCGGATGGAGCCGCCGGTATCGGTCCCGAGCGCTCCCGCGCACTGATCGGCGGCGACCGCGGCCGCCGACCCGCCGGACGAGCCGCCCGGCACGCGAGCGGTGTCCCAGGGATTGCGCGTCGGAAAGAACGCCGAATTTTCCGCCGACGAGCCCATGGCAAACTCGTCCATGTTCGTCTTGCCGATGATGACGGCGCCGGCGGCGCGAAGTTTCGCGCTCACGGTGGCGTCATACGGAGGCAAAAAATCGTCTAAAATCTTGGAGCCGGCCGTGGTGCGGATCCCGCGGGTGATGACATTGTCTTTGACGGCGAGCGGAATTCCGAGCAGGGGATTCGGATCCGGTTCGCGATGGAAGCGCTCGTCGGCGGCTTTTGCCGCCTCGAGAGCCGGCTCACGGAGCACGGTGATAAAGGAATGAATCGTCCCTTCGGTCGATTCGATTCGGCCGAGCACGTCCCGTGTGATTTCCTCGGCGGAGACTTCACGCTGGCGCAGTTTTTGGCTGAGTTCGTGGATCGTGAGCGTCGCTAGGCTCATTCAATGATTTTGGGCACCCGAAAAAAGCCGTCCTCGCGCGCGGGAGCGTTGGCCATGAGAGCGTCGGTGTCGGGCCGGTTGGAAACGACATCGTCTCGCAGGGAGGCGCCGATGTCGACGACGTGCGTCATCGGCGGCACGTCATCGGTCGCCAGCCGATCGAGTTTTTCCACGTACGCAAGTACCTCGCCGAGCTCTTGGACGAGGCGGGCTTCTTCGTCGGCCGGCAGACTGAGTCGCGCAAGCAGGAGCACTCGCTCAAGATCGTCGCGCGTGATCGGCACTGAAATTTTCTAACACAACCATGCGGCCATTGCCAATCACGCCTGCAGCGGGTGGCTCTCGACCGGTTTCCGTTTGCAGTCCGGCGTGCTTTGGCTTACGACATTAGTTCACCGGATCGCAAAGCGAATGGATTCAACGGCGCACTTTACCGCCCGGGCTTCAAGGAGCTGTCCGTGACCAGGACGAGGCTTTTGTTCGGTCAGAGAGGTGAAAAGGCGGCCGAGCAGTTCTTAAGGAAGAAAGGTTACAAGCTCGTTGAAAGGAACTACCGCTGCCCGCTGGGCGAAATCGACCTGATCGCCCTGGACGGGCGGGTCATCGTGTTCGTCGAAGTGAAGACGCGTTCAGGTGACGGCTTCGGCACGCCACCGGAAGCGGTGGTACCCTGGAAACAGAAAAAGATGATCAAGGCCGCGACGTTCTTTCTGAGTGAAAAGCGCCTGCACCATCGGGCCGCGCGGTTCGATGTCGTGGGAGTGTCCTGGCTCGGGCGCGAAGCGGTCATCGAGCACATCGAGAACGCGTTCGAGCTGCCGTAGGGTGTCAAGGATTAATCCATGTTGGACGTGAAGCTCCTGCGCGAGGACCTAAATCGCGTGAAGGGTCGGATGGCGGCCCGCGGAACGAAAATCGAATGGGAGGAGTTCACGCGCCTCGATCGCAAACGGCGCGAGGCTTTGGCGCAAATCGAAAAGCTCAAGGAACGAAAAAACCACCTGTCCGGGGAGATCGGCAAGCTCAAAAGGAGCGGGGGCGACGCCTCGGCGTTGATGCGCGAGGTCGAGGAAATCAGCGAAGCCATTCGCAACGGCGAACGCCCGCTGGCCGAGGCGGAGGAGCAGTTCGAGGATTTTATACTGCAACTTCCGAACCTGCCGCATCCGAGCGTACCGCATGGGACGGGCTCTCACGACAACCGAGAGATCCGCCGTTGGGGAGAGCCGCGAGCGTTCGACTTCACGCCGAAGAACCACTGGGATATCGGCGAAGAACTGGGAATCCTGGACTTCGCGAGCGCGGCCAAGCTTTCCGGGGCGCGATTTGCGTTGTACCGCGGGGCGGGAGCCCGCCTGGAACGCGCGTTGATCAACTTCATGCTGGACTTGCACACGCGCGAACATCGCTACCAAGAAATCCTGCCGCCGTTCCTCGTCACTCGCGAGGTGATGACGGGGACGGGCCAGCTGCCCAAATTCGAAGAGGACCTTTTTCGCATTGCAGCTCCGGAGTTATTTCTCATCCCGACGGCGGAGGTGCCGCTCACCAACATCCATCGGAACGAGGTGCTGGATCGTGAGGTCTTACCGATTCGGTACGTCGCGTATACGCCGTGTTTTCGTCGCGAAGCCGGATCGTATGGCCAAGATGTGCGCGGGCTCATCCGCCAGCACCAATTCAACAAAGTGGAGCTGGTGAAGTTCACGGAACCCGAATTTTCGTACGACGAGCTCGAGACCCTGGTCGGGGACGCCGAGGAAGTGCTGCGCCGGCTGAAGCTTCCGTACCGGGTCGTCGAGCTGTGCACGGGCGACCTGGGATTTGCCGCATCCAAGACTTACGACCTGGAGGTCTGGCTTCCGGGACAGGGCGCGTACAGGGAAATCAGCTCATGCTCGAATTTTGAAGATTTCCAGGCGCGCCGGGCGCAAATCCGCTATAAAAAGGATAAGAAGGGCAAGCCGGTATTCGTCCACACGCTAAATGGTTCGGGCCTGGCGGTGGGGAGGACGGTCGTGGCCATTCTGGAAAATTACCAAAACAAGAACGGTTCCGTTACCATGCCCGAAGTCCTGCGTCCCTATATGGACGGCCTGGAGCGAATCGAGTAACTTCAGGACGAGGCCCCTATTCGAGCTACTATCGGAGGGGTGGGTGAGCGGTTTAAACCACCGGTCTTGAAAACCGGCGCCCCGTAAGGGGCCGCGAGTTCGAATCTCGCCCCCTCCGCCACCGGCGTTTGAATCGTTCAAACGTTCCAGCCGTTCCATCGTTCCAACCGTTACAGTCGCGACACGCTTGTTTTCCGCGGCCGCGCCGAGTAGCCTGCAACTATTGGGGGACGTATGGGAAAGCGACAGCAGCAGTTCTCGATCGGCTATTTCATCCTCGCCGTGATCATCATTTTGGCCCTCCAGGCCTACTTCGCCGCGCCTACCGTCGAGACGATCGGCTACAGCCAATTCAAAGAACTCGTAGAAAAGCGACAGGTCGCAGATGTTGTGATCACCGACGCCACGGTGAGGGGTCAGATCAAGCCAGAAGCGATCAAGCAGGTGGTTCCGCCCGAGCGGCTCAAAAGTCTGGATGAGGAGTTCCGGGACGGCAAAAAGCCGCTACCGTTTGTAACCGTCCGCGTCGAGGACCCGGAGCTGATCAAAGACTTGGAAGCGTCGGGGATCCCTTTCAAAGGCGAAGTCACGAGCGAGTGGTTGACGACGTTGCTTTCTTGGGTTGTTCCGGTCGTTCTGTTCTTTCTGCTGTGGAGTTACTTGTTCCGGCGCTTGGGCTCGGGGGGCGGTCTCATGCAGATCGGCAAGAGCAAGGCGAAGGTTTACATCGAAAAGAAGACGGGCGTGACGTTTGCCGACGTGGAAGGAATCGATGAGGCCGAGGAAGAGTTGATGGAAGTGGTCGAGTTCTTGAAAAACCCCCAAAAGTACAAGCGGCTCGGCGGGCATATTCCGAAGGGAGTGCTGCTCGTTGGACCGCCCGGTACGGGAAAGACCCTGCTTGCGCGCGCCGTCGCAGGCGAGGCCGGCGTGCCGTTCTTCAGCATATCGGGGTCGGATTTCGTCGAGATGTTTGTCGGGGTGGGCGCCGCCCGGGTTCGGGACCTTTTCAGTCAAGCAGCGCAGCACGCCCCGAGCATCATCTTTATCGATGAACTCGATGCTCTGGGCAAGGCCCGCGGTATGAACGTGCTGGCGAGCCACGACGAACGCGAGCAGACGCTCAATCAGCTGCTCGCCGAGATGGACGGCTTCGATCCCAATCAAGGCGTGATCATCATGGGGGCCACGAACCGGCCCGAGATTTTGGATGCGGCTCTGCTGCGGCCGGGGAGGTTCGATCGCCAGGTGCTGGTCGATCGGCCGGACGTGCGCGGGCGCGAGGCGATCCTGCGGATCCACGCGAAGAAAATCAAGCTGGCGCCCTCGGTCGATCTCGCCCATATCGCGGCCAAGACACCTGGGTTTGTCGGTGCGGACCTCGCCAACATCGTGAACGAAGCCGCGCTGCTGGCGGCGCGGCAGGGTAAAAATGCAGTCGAAACCAGCGACTTCGACGAAGCGATTGAACGGGTCATCGCGGGGCTGCAAAAGAAGAGCCGGGTCATGAACCCGCGCGAAAAAAGGACTGTCGCCTACCATGAATCGGGACACGCGCTGGTCGCCGAGCTGGTTCCGGGCGCCGATCCCGTCGCCAAGATCTCGATCATTCCCCGAGGGGTGGCGGCCCTCGGTTATACGCACCAGTTGCCGACCGAGGACCGTTACCTGATGACCCGCTCGGAGCTTCTCGCGCGCATCTACGTCTTGCTCGGCGGGCGCGTTGCCGAGGAGCTGGTTTTCGGGGACATCTCCACAGGGGCGCAAAACGATCTTCAGAAAGCCACCGAGATCGCGCGAACCATGGTCACTCAGTTCGGCATGAGCGAGCGCCTGGGCTTGGTCGCGCTCGAAGGCCAGCGCCAACCATTATTCATGCCGATGGCGGGCCACCAGCCGAGAGAGTACAGTGAAGAAACGGCGCGAATCGTCGATGAAGAGATCAAAAAACTCCTCTCCGAAGCGCATGCGAAGGTGCGCGATCTCCTGGCCAAGTACCGGCCGGCACTCGAGGAGTTGGCGCAATTGCTGCTCGAAAAGGAGGTGATCGAGCGGCCGCAGCTGCAAGCCATTCTTAACGCGCACAGGGGCGACGGCGCCGCCGCCGATACCGCGCCGGAGGAGGCGGCGCATGCCGGGGACGGTGGGTCGCCGGTGAATAATCGAGTGGCGGAATAGCGCAGTTGCGGCTAAGCCGCAACTGAGAACAATACCGGATGTCTCGCGTAAAGAGCGCAAAGATCGCCAGGAAGTAATCGATCCATCACCCTGTCACTCCATTACTCCATTCCCAGACGCTTGTGCTATAAAGGCGGGGTGGCAAGCGCGGCGGGCGATCGACGACTCACACTCCAATTTCTTGGCGGCGTCGGTGGGGTAACCGGTTCAAAGTTTCTGGTAAGCGCGGGCGGAGAAGAGATCCTCCTCGACTGCGGGCTTTTTCAGGGGCTAAAGGAACTCCGGCGACGAAACTGGGAGCCGCCGCCGATCGATGCGGCGCGGCTATGCGCCGTCGCGCTGACGCACGCCCACATCGACCATTCCGGCTACTTGCCGCGGCTGGTCTCAAGGGGTTTTCGCGGCCCTGTTTATGCGACGCCGGGGACCTGCGACTTGCTCAACATTCTGTTGCGCGATTCGGCTCACCTTCAGGAAGAAGAAGCGCGGTACGCAAACACCCAGGGGTACTCAAAACATCGGCCCGCGTTGCCGCTCTACACCGTAGAAGACGCCGAGCGGGCGCTCGGATTGCTCGCGCCGATCAGGTTTGGCGAAGCGGTTCGAGTGATCCCGGGCGTGTGGCTGCGTTTCAGCCGTGTGGGCCACATCCTGGGAGCCGCGGCCGCGGTCCTAACTTGCGACGGCGCCGGGGAGCGGCGCGTCTTGGTCGATTCGGGCGACCTCGGGCGTTACGGCCGGCCTATAATGAAGGACCCCGAGCCTATCCGGAGCGGGCACTGGCTCATGCTCGAATCGACGTACGGCGATCGGTCACATCCGCAAAATCCCGAAGCCGAATTGGCTGAGACAATTCGTGCCGTAGCGGACCAGGGAGGCTGCCTCATCGTTCCTTCCTTTGCGGTGGGGAGAATGCAGGAACTGATCTATTGCATCCGCAAGCTCGAAGACGAGGGGAAAATTCCTATCCTTCCGGTGCATGTGGATAGCCCGATGGCGATCGATGCCACTGGAGTTTACTGCGACCACCCGGATGAGCACGATTTGGAGATGCAGGCTTTGGCCGATCGCGAACGATCGCCGCTGTCGAGCCGCCAATTTTCGCTTCATCGCACGCAAGCGGAGTCGATGGCGCTCAACAATCTGGCGGGTCCATTCGTTCTGTTGACGTCGAGCGGCATGGCCACGGGCGGCAGGGTGTTGCATCACTTGCGCCAGCGGCTTCCCGACCCGAAGACCACCGTGCTGTTCCCGGGCTACCAGGCCGCGGGAACCCGTGGCCGGGCGCTCCAGGAAGGCACGAAAGAAATCAAGATGTTCGGCCAGATGGTGCCCGTCCGCGCTACGATCAAAACCATTGACGGCTTTTCGGCTCATGCCGATCGGTCGGAGATCCTGCGCTGGGTGGCGGGATTCGAGGAGCCGCCGCGTATGACTTACATCGTTCACGGCGAGCCCGAGGCATCGGCGGCGTTGGCGGAAATCCTTCGCCAAAAACTGAACTGGCGGGTTAGTGTGCCGAAATACCGGGAGAAGGTGGCCTTGGATTGACGCGCAAGCGACTTTTTTCCCCGGCCCGGTCGCCGGGGCGCACAGGTTCCACCGCAAGCGGTAAGCGGTGAGCAGTCAGCGGCAGTGAAGGCGATTTCGACGGCTTACAGCTTGTGGCTCACTGGTTACCCTCATTGTTAGTTGGCGGCGTTTGCGGCGCCTTCGGCCAAGCTCGGGACATGCTTGCGCGAGACGTCCCGTCTTTTTGCATTGCAGCGCCGCCGCGCGGTCCATTCGAATCGTCTTTGAAGTTCAAAGCGCAACTTGATTTCCCGCGGGACTCAGATAAGTTACGGCTCACGGTAAACCCTTAAGCGCCCAAGGCCATGTCGATTCTCAAGGTCGAAAGCCTGACCAAATCTTTCAAGGACCTCAAAGCTCTCGATAATGTCAGTTTCGAGTTCGAGAAGGGGATTCTCTCCTTTCTCGGACCGTCGGGATGCGGCAAAACGACACTGCTCAGGTGCATCGCCGGGCTGGAAATTCCCGATGCCGGGTCGATCTGGATCGCCGATAAGGTGCAGACGTCGATCGAAAAGGGCATCCTCGTGCCGCCTTATTCACGCGCGATCGGCTTTGTGTTTCAGAACTACGCGCTCTGGCCCCACATGACGGTCTACAAGAACGTCGCTTTTGGTCTGAAGCTGCGCAAGATGCCGGAAGCGGAGATGCGCCGAAAGGTCCTCGCGGCGTTGGAGCTGGTCGGTTTGCAGGGCAAAGAAGAGCGGTATCCGTCGCAGCTAAGCGGCGGGCAGCAGCAACGGGTGGCGCTCGCGCGCAGCCTCGCGCTCGAACCGAGATTGATTCTCCTGGATGAGCCGCTGAGTAACCTCGACGCCAAGCTGCGCGAAGAGATGCGCGTCGAGCTTAAGAAGCTGATCAAGAAAGTCGGCATCAGCGCGCTTTACGTCACGCATGATCAGGAAGAAGCCTTTACGATCTCCGACGCCGTGATCGTGATGGAATCGGGAAAGATTCTACAGTACGACACGCCGGACGAGATCTATAACCGGCCGGCGCATCCGTTCGTCGCCTCCTTTATCGGACATGCGACTCTCCTCGAAGGCAAGATCGTCAAAATCGTCGGTGATCATTGTATCGTGAGCATTCCGGAGTTCGACAGCGTCAGTTTGGTCTCGCCCGCGCCCAAAAAAGCTGCGCCTGGGGACCCGTGCAAAGTCGTCATCCGGACAAGCGAAATCAGGCTCAGCCACGAGCGGTTTCCCGACGGGACCGAAAACGTTATCGAAGGACGCATGATCAGCCGCGAATTCCGCGGCGGCCTGACCGATCACCGAATTAAAGTAGGTTCGAGGGAGTTGGTCGTAACCTCCCATAAACTATGCCCGATGATCCGGCTCAATGGCGATGAGGGGACGACGTTCTTATCGATCGACCGGTCGGCGATCAGTTTGATCTTGTAGGCACAACAGTTAACCGTAAGCAGCGAGCCGTGAGCAGTAAATGCATCCTCGGTGAACGGACTTTCCTCGGCCGGGCCAGAGCTTTCTGGTCTGCTTACCGCTCACTGCAGTTTGGGGAATCTCCATTAACTGGAAATCGATAAAGCTCGCCTATCGCAGGGGCACGGTCGTGCCCCTGCTCGCCAGCCTCCTCGCCGGCGGCGCGATCATCACGCCGGTGATCATCGTCATGGTTAGGAGCCTGACCACGGGGCGGCTCGGGGCCGCCGTGGGCCTTTCGCTCGAGAACTACCTCCGGGTTTTCGCCGATCGCGACATCATGGCGATGATGAACAACTCGCTCATCTACGCGGCCGGCTCGGCGGCCCTGGGAACAGGCCTGGGAGCGCTCCTGGCGTGGATCGTCGCCCGCACCAACACGCCGGGTAAGGCGCTGGTCGAGCTGATGCCGCTCTATCCGATTTTGATGCCGCCGATCATGAAGAACATCGCGTGGATCCTGCTGCTGGCGCCGAAATCGGGAGTCTTGAACAGCATGCTGCGGCAATACGTCGGCATCGAAGAACCGGTCTTCAACGCTTTCAGTATGGCCGGAATGATCTGGGTATTCGGCCTAGCCTGCGTGCCGCTGGGCTATTTATTTTTATTGCCGGTGTTTTTGTCCTTCGATCCCTCGCTCGAAGAAAGCGCCTACATCGCCGGGAGCAAGCCTGTGAGCACGATGTTTCGCATCACCTTTCCGCTCGCCGTGCCGGCGTTCCTGTCGGCGTTCGTGTTGAATTTCTTGCGCGGGCTGCGCTCTTTCGAGACGCCCGTCTTGCAGGGTTCGCCCGGGAACATCAAAGTCTTCGTGAGCCGGGTCTACGACTCGATGGCGCTCGAATTCAATACCGGGCTCGCCACTTCCTACAGCATGGTGCTGGTTGCGCTTTCGATCGTGACGCTCTTCTTCTACGTCCGGGCGACCCGTTTTTCGGAGCGCTACGCGACCATTACCGGCAAGGGATACCGAGCCAACATCATCGATATCGGACCGTGGAAATACGTGACGTTTTTGGCCGTTTTCATCTATTTCATGGCCGGAATCGCGATTCCGTTTATCGTGCTGATCGTCGTCTCGATGATTCCGTACTTCGATTACGAGACATTCATGAAGTTCCCGACCAATGCGGTGCTTACGAACTACTACACGGTCTTGCGGCACCCGAGCTTCGTTACCGGCCTGTACAACTCGCTGGTTCTCTCGATTACCATTGCGCTCGTGACCGTGCTCTTCGGTATCGTGATGGCGTTTACGATCCATCGAACGGGCGCCTACGGCACGAAGATCTTCGAGTTCATCGGCACGCTGCCGCTTGCCTTCCCGCCGCTCGTCCTCTCCGTCGGGCTCGTGATCGTTTTTCTGGGCACCCCGCTTTACAACAGTCTCTGGGCGCTCGGTGTCGGTTTGTTTGTCGCGT
>DATMBL010000386.1:0-10383 GCA_035559295.1 Candidatus Eiseniibacteriota bacterium | reverse complement strand
CGCAAACTCGGCATATGGCTTCGGTTCACCGGGTGGAATCATCGCAGTGTCGACACCGCGCGCGGAATCAGCTGACTTCACCTTGAAGACGAGCGTGTCGAACAGCTTCAACCCGAGCCATCCGGGCGGGAGTTACCAGCCGAGGTTCTACCAGAGCGCGTCGCAGATCATCGGCAATTTCGATTACCACATCGGCGGGCTCCTAGGTTACGACGGCTTGGAGTTTGATCCTCAAGGAAACCGCGCGCTGGGTTTCAATGCGCCCAGCGCGATCGGCAATTCAAAGGAGTTTCTCACCGGGGTCGATGGGTCGTTTGGCTACGATTTCGGACGTTTCGGCAAGCTGCGGTTCACAGGCACCTTCGGCTACACAAATTTTTTACAGGCGTTTGAAATCACCGAGGGTGTTTATAGACGAATCCAAGGATCCATCGATCGGTTCCGGCCCGCAGATGACAGCTTCAGGCGCTCCTACGCCGTAAACCTGAGCTACGAAAAACCGGACCTCCGGGGGAGCGCGCTAAAGCTGGAGGTCCTGCGAAGCGATATCGACACCGAGACGTTTCGACGTTTCGACAACACCCGGAACTTGCGCGACGAACAGACCAACGAGTACTTTGGCGTACGCTCTGGCCTGACAACCGCTCTCGATCGCTTTGTTTCAGGGCTCGCCGCGAGTTACGGGTTCGATTTTCTCCGAAACCGCTACTTCAGGCCGGTTTTCTTCACCGACACCGGCGCGCTGCAGACATTTATCTCGCCCGACGTGACGCTCGATAGTTATGCTCCCTACCTGCAGCTCACCCAGCAACTCGGTCCGTTTCGCCTGAGCGGCGGCGTGCGGCACGAAGAGTACCGCGGGCATGTGGACACCGCCGTAGGCAGCGGCGGCATTGAGGGTGGCGACATCAAGCCGTTCAATCTGACGTTGTTCAACGCCGGGCTCGTTTACGCGCTTACCGATCAGGTTGATCTATTCGCGAGCTTTTCCCAGGGCGCGGAGATTTCCCAGCTCGGACGCGCCGCGCGCGGGGCGGGTACCGTGGACAACTTGGATCCGCAGCCGGCAAAGTCGAATCAATACGAAATCGGCGCCCGCGTAAGGTGGCCGAAACTCGACTATAGCTTTGCAGCCTTTTTTACCGAATCGGACTTGCTGAGCGCGCTGCAAAGGGATCCAGCCAACCCGGCCGGGCCGTTGATCCCGCTGCGCGAGCCGCGCAAGTTCTGGGGTGTCGAGAACAGCCTCGGCTGGCGCATCAACGAGCGCTGGGGCGTGGGCGGCGTGACGACCTGGTACAACGGTATCCGCAAGCCGGAAGGCGGTGACTGGCGTCGTATCGGCGCCCGTGAGGTCCCGCCATTTCTCCTGAGCACGTATGTCGACTACGCTCCGCGGTCCTGGTGGCGGAACCGGATCCGGCTCGATTATCACGCTTCCACCAACCGCTTCAATCATAGCGCCGCATTTGGCGAGGGACGCGTGAACAGCCTCGTGCTCGTGCATCTAGATGCGGCTTTCGATATCGGCCCGGGCGAGTTTCAACTAGGCGTTCGAAACCTCCTGAACGAGAAATACTTCTCGATTCCCGCGCAAGCCGACAACGGCGGATTTCTCTGGATTCCCGAAGAGGGGACGCGGATCGCCATGTCTTATGTATTCAAATGGTGAGACGCGAGCGAGCATCAGACGAAAATGATGGGCGCGCGTTTTCGCTCTCAAACGGCCCGACGGAGAAGGCCGCTCGCCTTCACGCTCCACAGCCTGCTCGGGCTCAACGTGAGCCTGCTGCTGCTGTTCGTCTGCCTTACCGGCACGGTCGCCGTCGTAAGCGACGAAATCGAGTGGCTCGCGTCCCCCAAGTTTCGTGCCAGTTCCACGAGCACGCGCGTCGGCTGGCAGGCGCAGTATGAGGCTGCCCAAACAGCTTACCCGACGTATCACCTGACCGATATCAGCGCTGGGGAAGAACCCTACATGGCAACCCGGATCTGGGCAACGAGTCCGGCCGGAGAGCTCCGCATCATCTATGTCGACCCCGCGAGCGGACACGTGAACGGCGAGTCGAGCTTTGTCACGTTCCGCTCGTTTATGCGGGCTCTCCACTACTATCTGTTCACCCCCGGAGATTGGGGATTTTTTCTTGTTACAGCGCTCGGCTTCGTTCTGTTGGCATCAGCTGCGACGGGCTTGCTCGTCTATAAGAAATTTTGGCGCGGATTCTTTCGGGTTCCCGCGACCGGCCGCGGCTCCCGTCTCTTTTGGGGGAACATGCACAAGCTCTTTGCTCTGTGGTCGCTCTGGTTCGTGCTGCTGATGGCACTGACCAGCATCTGGTATTTCGGAGAGAGGATCGTGTATCGCCTCGGTATCGATTTGGAGTCCGTAAAAGCTCCGGTCGCTCCGAAGGGACTCGCCGCAAGCGATTCACGGTCTGACCGATATTTGCCTCTCGACGCGTTGGTTGCTCGCGCTACCGAAGCGTTACCCGGCCTCGATGTCAAAAGCATCTATTTCCCGGCAACACCTGCGGCGCCGATTTCGATCAATGGCGAGGCCTCCGCCTGGCTCGTGCGCGACCGGGCAAACAGCGTAGCGCTCGATCCCCGGACGGGCGCCGTGCTGTCGATTCGGCGCGCCGAGCGGATGAGCCTCCTCGAACGCTGGGTTCACACTGCAGACCCGCTCCATTTCGGAGACTTCGGCGGCTTGTGGTCAAAATTAACATGGGTGTTTTTCGGCCTGCTTTTGTGCGGTCTCGCCGCAAGCGGCGCGGCGGTTTACGTCAAGCGGACCACGATAGCTCTCTCACGGATCCAACGCTCGCCACAGGCGACAAGCCTCGCGACCCGCTAGCACGATGCTCGATTACATGGGTCGTTGGAAGTGGTTCAATGTCTTAATGGTAACACTCGTGCCGCTGCTCTGCTTCTTGGTATTCTGGAAGCCCTACTTCGATCCCGCGTCCTTCGGGACAACGCTCTTGGGTCCCGAAAAGATCGGCGATTGGGTCGTGGTGCTCGGGACCAGTGCCGACTATCCGCTTGCTCACGGGACCGAAATCAAATGGCGCGCACGCTTTTGCGATGGCTGTTACGAGCAACTGCGAAGCTCCGAACTGGCATTGGGTGATGCCGAGGGACCGCTCTGGCCCGCCACTGCTCTCAGCGGTACGCCTTACACCCTTGCCGCAAGTCTCGCCACGCCCGCGAACTTCCCGCCCGCCGGTCTTTACATCTGGTTGACGGTCGAAGACCTGAACGGCCTACGCTACCGTCGCTCGTGGTTCGTCTCCCGCTGAAGACGCTCGCAACGCGCCGCGATTTAGCTAGAAAGCGTTTCACCGCCTCCTCGATTATTAGGAGCAGCGTTAAGTCTAGTCTCGATGATCCCGCCGGACCGCCGGATTGGAAACAAACTGACGTTACCGATGATACCACGTGAACAGCAGCGCACTGAAAGGCCAGTTAGGACGCCTTCTCATTATCTTTGCAGGTAGCGGCTCAGGCCTCCCTTTTCTCTCAATATTCCACACCCTCCGGTTTTCCGGGCCTATTCAAACAGCAACGCCGCGCAGGTACAACCGTCAGAGAAAAGATGGTATGTTGTTGAAGCAAACGGGAACGGCTTTTAAGGGTTAACCAGTAAACAAACGTGCGCTCCGTGAAGCAACACTAAACCGAGCCTCGACTGTGTTCCGAGGCTCGGTTAGTATAAAACAGTGCTGCAGAATTTCGCCTGGTTTCTTCGCTTTTCTCGACCGGCGCTCTTAACAAGCAACGATCGCAAGTCCTTCCAACTTACTGCACAATACTGGTATCGGGCAGTGGCTCCGTTGGCGTTCCGTTCGGAATAGCAACATCGCTACCGTCGCCCTCCTGACCTGTCCGCTGGAACCGTCCAATGAAGTACTGCACATTTTCCCTCGACTTTCGTCGCCCTGAACGTTGAGAGGAAAATAAATTAAGAAAACTACTTTCATCCAGGAGTTCCAGATTCGAGCCTGTCAGAGCGATCTGCAAGTATAGCGTTGATCCCGGACGGACTCCCGCGTTGGGAAAACCACCGCTGAAATTCGGTCCGGTTATCGCGGCGATGTCGAAGAAGCCAAATCGGCCGGGCGTGTCGATGCCGTCTCGATCAAACAAGACCGCCCATCGGTCCGGGGCCGTCGCGTCGTCAACAGCAACGGCAAAACTGGCGATGCCAACAACGCTGTCCGGAAGATTAAAGGCGAGCGCTGTAAGCCGGGAATCTGGCCCGGCGGAAGGTAAAGACTGATTACTAATAGCGATATCGATCACAGCCGTACCAGCGTCGTAGCTGAACTGCACAGTTGCGATCAGGTTGGCATCTTCAACCCCTACTAAATCGAAGGTTACAGGGGTAGACTGCGCCGTCCCCTGAACGCCTACCAAAAAGAACGCTGTCAAAAATACATACAAGAGCAATCTTCGCATAAAGTGTCCTCCGCGGTATTTTAGATACTTGCGGTCCCGCCTGGCGCAAGCTTTATGCCAATTGCTAAGTGCTTAATCCCCCACGAGACGCCCGCAGGAGGTCTCGGCGCATTTGACAATCGGCAACGCCACAGGTGGCACAAAGCGTCATCCGACGCTATGAGATACTGGTGCGCGACGTAGTAATCAGCTCCCGATTTCTATGTCGGCGGGCAATTTCGACGGATGACGGAAGGTTTTTATCAACGTGGAAAAGAATGTCCTTCCTATGTTAACAACGTAAAAAAAGCGAAGTTTTTCGCGAGAACCAGAATAATTAGCCGCTTTGACCCACCTACCACGCCGACATTGCAGGCGATTTGACCCCCTATGCCATCCAGTCGTTACGCAAGTGCTATCAACCCACGGCCGAGACTCTCTGGTCCGTGAGAATGGTGCGAACCGGGTCGACTCGGCTACTGCCCTCGGATCGATATACGTCTTGACAAAGAAATAATCTTTGTCTATACGAACCTCCAGCGGCCAGAGGCGCACACCCAGAGCCCGAAGGGAAAACGCCGTCTTTCCCTTCGGGCTTTTCATTTTGGAGGAAGAATGAGTTTCAATTCGTGGTTCAACACGCGGCCATCATCAACGAAAGCATCGTCATAATTCCTCTTCTGCTTTGCTCGTTGATCGCCGTTGGGTTGACGATCGAGCGGATAATCTCTTGCCGAAAGCTTAAAAACCGGCCGGCCGAAGACGCGCAGAATTAAGGAGCTGCAACAAGCAATCGAGAATGGAAGAGCAAAATGGAGACAGAGCGTAAGGTGTCAGTCAACATGGCGGGTCTTCAGGATGACCCACCTCCTAACGGAAGGCGCAGGATCAAAAGCTCTTTCTTCTTTCAAGGGCGACGAGAGGTTGTGATTGTTCATGAACGGGAGGAATACGTCCTAAGGGTTACGCGAGACGGAAAGCTGATCTTGACAAAGTAGAGATAGAAAAAGAAGAAGCCCAGCTAGCCACGAGGCCTCGTTCCGATGGGCCTTCCAGCAAGCCAGGAACAATCCGATTTGGGGCGAGGCAAATATGAAATTAGCGGGCATCAAGTGGCTGACGTTTATGATAGCTGTTTTACTCATCTCTCTTGTCCAGACTTGCAGATCTCTGGCGCAAGAGGAGGGCCCGACGGGCAAGGCGGAAGAAAAGAAAGAAGAGCAGAAGCCATTCGTCCTTCCTCCGGTGACGGTCACGGCGCCGCCGGAAAAGGGCTACACGGAGAGTACCGTCACCGTCGGCTCAAAGATTCCCACCGAGATCCGTGAAATCCCTCAGTCAGTCAGCGTCGTCACGCGCCAACGAATCGAAGACCAGAACTTCACCACAGTGGCAGATGCGATGAAACAGACGACCGGGATGACGGTCCAACGGTTTGATGGGACCGGTCATCTCAACCAAATTTTCGCCCGCGGCTATCAAATAGACTCTGTGCAACTAGATGGGGTGACTGCTAATAGCCGATTTGTCCAAGCGGGGCCAGGCTTCGATATGGCCATCTACGACCGGATCGAGGTCTTGCGCGGCCCCGCGGGTCTATTCCAGGGCGCGGGGGAGCCGGGCGGCGTCATCAACCTCGTACGCAAGCGGCCTGAGCGCCGATTCTCCGTCTCTGGCGCGTTCAGCGGAGGTTCGCGGGACAACTACCGTGGCAATGCCGACATCACCGGGCCACTGCTTAAATCCGGCCGACTGCGCGGCAGACTGGTCACGGGCTACCAGAATCAGAGATCCTTCGTTGACGTACTGAAGACGAAGGATCCGTTTGTCTACGGCACGGTCGATCTCGACCTGACCGACTCGACAACCTTCTCCCTCGGTGGCGCGTTCCAGGCAATCGATTCCCTGCTCGATCAAGGACTTCCCGCCTTTGCAAACGGCCGCCTCCTCGACGTGAGTCGCTCCACTCTTATCGGGGCCGATTGGAATCGGCAGGATATAGACAGGAAGGACGGCTTCAGCGAGTTGGAGCACCGTTTTTGCAATGGCGGTCATGTCAAGCTCTCCGCCCGTTATCTCGGCCGTTCGGTGATTAATAAGAACGCCAGAGCAAACGGGGCGGTCAATCCCAATACCGGCCAAGTCACCATACAGACAGTGCTCTTTAAGCCTGAACTTGAGGACATCACGCTCGATATACACGCCAATAATCCAATCGAATTCGGCGGGCAGACCCACAATCTTCTACTCGGCGCAGACTACCGTTCCCACCAGCAAGAAGCGTCATTGGGGCTCGGGCCAAACCATACTATGAACGTATTCGCTCCCGATCACGGGCTGCCTGAGCCCAACATCGCGATCACAAACAAGACCAGGGACAAAACGGAACAGTACGGCGCCTACAGCCAAGCGTGTGTCAAACCGCTCAATTGGGCGACCGTGGTCCTGGGCGGCCGCGTCAGTTGGTGGGATGCTCAGTCGAAAAACTTGCTCACCAGACGGGTGACGTCGGAAGCTAACGTCCAGCACGAGTTCACGCCGTATGGCGGCCTAGTGGTAGACCTCACGAAGTGGCTGTCGGTCTATAGCAGCTATGCCGAGATCTTCCAGCCGCAGACCCAGCTCGATACGAGTAGCAAGATACTGCCGCCCCGCATCGGAGCCCAGTACGAGGCGGGGGTCAAGGCTGAGTTCTTCGATAAGAAACTCAACGCGCATATTGCCGCTTTCCGCATCCAGGACAAGAACCGCGCGCTACGGATACCCGACTGCGTTGGCAGCCTGTGCTTCGAGGCAGCTGCGAAAGTGCAAAGCTGGGGTGTTGAGGCGGAGATAAGCGGCCGCCTGCTCCCCGGATGGGATATCTTCACCGGCTACGCTTTTACCACCACCAAATTCCTCAAGGCCGCCGTTACCCAGCAGGGCCAGACCTTCAGCACGTTCACCCCCGAGCACATCTTCAATCTGTGGACACGATACGAATTCCAGCACGGACTGCTGAACGGGTTCAGCCTTGGCGGCGGGGTGAAGGCGTCAGCCGCTTCTTCAATCAAGTCGGGACGGCGCGCTTCGAGGAAGACGGCTACGTGGTGACGAGTGCGCAACTTGGGTACCGTTTGACCGAGAATCTTACAGCCGCATTCTCGGTGAATAATTTATTCGACCAGGTTTATTACGAGAAAGTGTCCAGCGCTAGCAGGCAGAATTTTTACGGCGCTCCGCGCAGTTTTCTGTTCACCCTGCGAGCAAAGTTCTAGGCGGTGTTATGCGAACTGCGACGATCGTCGGAAACTCGGCTCCACTCTCTCTATTGATCCGGAAACTCTTGGTCCGGCTGCACCGCTATGCCGGTCTCACGACGGCGGGTTTTCTCGCCATCGCCGGCTTGACCGGCAGTGTGATCGCATTTCATCACGAACTCGACGCATGGCTTAACCCAGAGTTGTTCAAGGCCTCTGGCAAGGGAGCGATGCTGTCGCCTGGAGCGCTCGTCGCACATGTGGAGCAGCAGTTTACCAACGTAAGAGTAGTCTTCGTGCGCCTCCCGTCAGAGCCCGGCGTATCGGCGGAGGTGTTCGTGGTGGGACGCCCCGACCCCGCTACCGGCAAAGCGCTGCCATGGCGTAACAATCATGTGCTTGTTGATCCGGTGACCGGGGACGTTCTGGGCACACGCTCTCGGAGTGATCCTGGGCTGAATCGTGCAGAGATCATCCCCTTCCTGTACCGCTTTCACTACTCGCTCACGCTCGGCTTGTGGGGCAAGTGGCTTTTCGGCATCGTCGCCCTGGTATGGTTATTTGATTGTTTTGTTGGCTTCTATCTCACGCTGCCGCATGCCAAGCCTTTCCTGACAAGATGGAGGCCTTCGTGGTTCGTGAAGACCTCAGCCGGAGCCTACCGCCTCAACTTCGACCTGCATCGAGCGGCCGGTTTGTGGTTCTGGATCGTGCTTGCCGTGGTTGCGTTCTCCAGCGTCTATTTCAACCTGAACAGGGAAGTCTTCATGCCAGTGCTGAAAGCAGTCGCCAGCGTAACACCTACTCCCACCCGCAACCGGTCGCCGCTCCCGCAGCCGCTGTACGCGCCGCCGCTCTCTTGGGAAGACGCCGTTGCCCGAGCCGAGGCAGAGATGCGGCGCAGGGGTATCCCTCATCGGCTGGAATGGGTGGGCTACGACCCGGCCAAGGGTTTCTACAGCGTTGCTTACAAGACGCCTGAGGACATCATGTCCATTCACGCGGGCACTCGTGTGTATGTGGATGCTGCAAAGGGCGATGTGATCCACGTCAGTATTCCCGGCCGAGGCACACTGGGCGATGCCGTCATTGAGTGGCAGTTTCCACTCCACTCCGGCAAAGCATTTGGTCTGGCTGGCCGGATCATCATCTGTATTACAGGCATCGTGGTCGCCATGCTTTCCGTCACCGGCGTTGTGATCTGGTGGCGGAAACTCAGCGCGCGTCGGTGGATGGAACTCAGGAGACGTGACACGGCAAAGGCCGAAGCAAGCCATCTCCGGGAACTTGCCGCAGCCAAAGTATCTCAGCTTACTACGATCTCGTCTGATACGAGTGAAGCTTAAGAACCGCAAGCACAGATATGAACATGTCATAGTAGAGTTCGGCGAGCCCAGCGGCGCTCTGGATGAGCGGCGGTTTCTTTACATCCGTATAGAAAAGGACACTACTTATGTTGAAGAGCCAATTATTTGTCGTTGCTATTATGGTTGTCTCCCTTGTCAAAATTTCCCACGCCCATTATGTCTGGCTGGAGCGCGACGGCGAAGCGCCGGCTCGGGCCTACTTTGGCGAATGGGCCGAGGATATCCGTGAAAAGGCCGGGGGACTACTCGATAGGATCAAGACACCACGTGCGTTTCTTGGCTCAAGCGATGATGCCCTCCCTATCAAACGGCACGAAAACAACCTGGAGATCACGGTCCAAGGCCGCGGCGATCTGCGTCTCGTGGAAAACGGCATACCGCCGCGGGAGGATAAGGAAAAAGGCGGCAAAACGCGCACTATCTATTACGCCAAAGCGGGACGATCGGAAACCGCCCCCAAGCTGGATTTTGAGTTGGTACCAATGGACGCCAACGGCAATGTCCTTGTTCTACTGTTCCATGGTGCGCCTCTTCCTAAAACCGATGTTACAGTATTTGGTCCGCCTAAGTGGGAGAAGCGGTTAACCACAGACGAGCAGGGTCGCGTTACCGTCCCTACGCCGTGGGCAGGCCGCTATGTACTGCATGTGATCCATTTCGAGGACAAAGCAGGTGCGAGCGGCAACGATAAATTCGATCGAACGCGCCATATTACGACGCTCTCGTTCATGCAGCGGAAAGGCCAGCCGTGGCCTGCCAGGCCTTAAAGGCTCGGAATAGAAGGATCGAGCAATTAGACTAGAGATAACGTAGCAAGCCGATCGAGATAAACAGATCAAAGTGTGGACGGAAAGATCGTGATTTCAAATAGTCTCTGCTTAACAGAGAAGAACAAGCAGGAGAACAAGCATACAATTTCACCGACGCATCCGAGTGCTTTTCCAGGGGGAACGACGGCGCGTTCAAAGCGCGTTCTATTTCGCGGCAGCCGAGAAATCGTAACCGTTCATAAGATGCAGGAATAACTTTTAGGGATTACGCGAAAACGGAAAGCCGATGTTGACTAAATAAAACTCGAAAGCCCAGCCAGCCACGAGGTCTCTTTTTAACAGTCCTCCAGCCAGCCAGGAAAAAACAGAACTTTTTTGGAAGGAGGTAAGGGAATATGAAGCGGAGAGATGCCGGGCTGGCCGGAGTTCTAGTCATTGTTGCTTTCCACGCGTTAACAGTCGTGGCTCAAGAGAAGCCGGAGCAAAAAAAGGACGAGCAAGTAGGGACGATAGAATTGGCCCCAGTTACGGTCACCGCAACGCGCACGGAGGAATCGATCGCGGCGG
>DATMBL010000385.1:0-12579 GCA_035559295.1 Candidatus Eiseniibacteriota bacterium | reverse complement strand
GAGTCGAGACTTCCAGCACATCGCAGTCTTCGATCGCGATCATCCGATGTTTCATGCCCGGCGCGACGTGCAAACAATCGCCGGGTTTGAGGGCGATCCGTTGCCTGGCGCCTTCGGCCTCGATGTCCATTTCCATTAGACCGTGCAACAGGCGAATGGTTTCGTCTTTGACGCGGTGAAACTGGTAGCTCAGCGACTCGCCCTTGTTGATATGGAGGATCTTGCCGACGTAGCGTTCGGTCTGCGCCCAGATGAGCTCGTAGCCCCACGGTTTCGCGACCATCCGACCCCGGTAAAGCAGCTCAGTCATGCCCGAAGCCCCGTATGGTAGCAGATTCTACGGTACGGGCAAACCGCCGCGTGGAAAGCCGGAGCGGTCACCGGGCGGTCACCGGAGCGTGCTGCGCGGCGTCCCCAGTCCGAGCAGGTTGAAATCGAAGTTGACGCTCGTCCGGGCGGGATTGATCTCCTTCTTTAGGCCGAGCGTAACGCTCCAGCATTCACACTGGGAGAGAATTTTGGTGGCGACGCGAATCCCGTTGAAGCGGCTATCGCGCACGTTGTAGGTCGAGCTGAAAAATAGCAGAACGTGATCGGTCGCGTGATAGAACGCGTTGCCCGAGAGGTTGCCCACGGTGTTCCGGTTGAAACCCGTGCAGCGCGGGTCCAGGCGGTCGGGGCAGCTGGGCGGGCTGTCCAGGTCGAGATTGGCGTTTTCCGCGAGCAAACTGTTCGGCCCGCGGCGCAAAAAATGATAGTTGAGCGCCACGGCATTGGGCCGATTGAAGTCCGGGTCAAGGGAGCGCCGGGCAAGCGGGCGAGGATCGGAAATGGCAAAAATCGCGCGCGCCTGGGTCACGTTCCAAGGCCCGGGGTTGACGCCTCCGCCGAGCTCGAACGTGAGGTAATTGACCGGTCGCACTCTGAGCTGCACGTCAAGATCGGAGAGGCTATCGCCGCGCTTACGCTCTTTGTCGATGTCATACGCGAGCGCAAGCCGGAGCGAGCCGAGCTGCTGCACGTCGGTGGCAATCGCAGGGTTGAGCGTTTCGGCGTTCGTGTCCGGCGCGCCGTCCGACGCGATCGGAGCGGCGAACTTGCCCCAGAAGCGATTCGAGAGCGCGAATGTCAGCACATTGCGCCGGTTGACCCGATCGATGTGGTCCATGATCGGAATCGCCTCTTGTTCGGTGCGCGGCACGAACAGATAGCTCACCTCGGGTTCGATCACATGCTTGATGCGGCTGAGAGACGGGCCGTCCCAGGCGAAAACCCGTGACAGCGAAGTGCCCAAGACACCGCGAATCTCGACGAGTTCGCGCGCGATGTTCCGTTTCGAATCGGCCAGCGCGTACAGGTGGTAAAGCGTCTCCCGCGGCGCGACGCTGAGTCCTCCGAAGACGTAGGATTCCAGCCGAAAGGGCAGCACCAGCTCGGGTCGCAAGTCGAAGCGCAAGCCGTCCCCGCCTCGACGCCGGATATAGTTGACCGCGCCCGCGTTCCAGCGGAATTCCAGTGGGAACCGATCGAGAAAGCGCCGGCCGGAAAAAACGACCTCGGGCGTGCGCTGCAAAGTCGTGGCATCGGGTTGGATGAAGTCCTGAAAGAAGGCCCATTCGCCGCGCAGCTGCGTATCGCGCCAGCTCCGATAAAATCCAAAACGCGAGCGGCTGTAGCGGCTCCGCTGGATATCGTCTTCCCGCCCACCGGGAACATCGAGACGGTCGATCAGTTCGCGTGCGAACAGATCGTCGCTGTAACGCGCGACGTCGCTGTAGGTCAGCCACTGTGAAGGCAGCCAGTAACGGTGCGTTCCCATGACGCTCCAGCGGTTCACGGGGATCACGGGGTCGGCGATCGTCGGGTCTTCGATGTCCTTTTCTTCCCGCGTGCGCAGCGACTCGTTGAAGTACGAGGAATGAATCTGAAGGTCGGAATCGCGGCGAAAGATTGTCCGAAACTCTCCCATGAGACCGGCCCGGGCCCGGGTCTCGAAATCGACCGAAACGGTTGCGTCCGTGCTTTTGGAGATCGCCCAGAAAAACGGCTGGATCAGGCGGAACCCGTCCCTCGAAGAGTACGCCAGGCGCGGGAACAAAAAGCCGGTTTGCCGGTCGGTCCGGACCGGGAAAAAACCGTACGGCAAATAGAAGACCGGCACGTCGAGCACGTAGAAGTACGCATCCTCGACCGAGCCGAGGCCATCCGGCGCAAGATCGAGGCTTTCGGCCGAGATGCGCCACGGCAGCGGTCCGGAGTCGCACAGGCAGGTGGTGAAAAATCCGTCGTCTATGTGGTAGCTTTGTCCGGTAAATTTTTGAAAGCGCCGGCCGGTGATGCTGACATGCCCGTCTTCGATGAAAAGCTCGCCGTTCTGGATTTCTCCGGTTTCGTTCTCGAGGTTTAGTTGCAGGGACTCGGCGGACTTGATTTTCCAGTCCGGGTCATCGACGGAAACCTTGCCTTGAGCCTGCACATCCTGCGTCGCGCGATCGACTTGAACTTGGTCGGCCTTGAGCGTGGTCTCCTGACGCGTAATTTCCACATCGCCCTGCGCTTCGATATGGCGGCCGCCGTCGCGCACCGACAGTTGGTCGGCGGTTACATGGATCTCCTCGGAAGCGGAGCGCGACTGCGCCGACAGCGCTTGCGCGCCGAGCGCGTCCGGTGCCGCACAAACGACGATAAGCACGCTTAGAAGGGTTCTGGCAATCAGGAGCACGCCCGCGCGGCCATGCCGTGGGCGCATTTTTGGAGTTCGCTGTTTCTCTGCCATCGCCGTGGGCGCCTCACGAGCGACCCGAGCTACCATCGAGCCGCTGGTTGATGCGACGGATCAACCGGTAAGCTCCTGAACCGCGGGGCGCACTTCGCCCAGAAGGTAAAGTGAGCCGGCAACGACGATGAGATCGTCGGCCGCGGCCGCCCGGACAAGGGCGGCGAGCGCGTCTCGAGGATTTTGGATCACGCGGTGAGGGGCCTTGCCGCGAAGGTAAGCCGCCAGGCGCTCCGGGTCTGCGCTTCTCTCCATCGCCACGCGGGTCAACACGATTTCGCTCGAGCTGGGCGAGAGAATGTCGAGCATCGCGCCCCAGTCCTTGTCCTCCATCGAGGCGAACAGGAGTTTGACGTTTCGGCCGCCGCGAAATTCCTCGATCGTGGCGGCAAGCGCCCGCGCCCCTTCGCCATTATGCGCGCCGTCCAACACCACGGTCGGACCGGAACCGAAAGTCTCAAACCGGCCGGGCCAGACCACCGCCTCCAGGCCCTCGCGCACGGCGCTCTCGGTGACTGGAAACGCCCCTTGCGTCACCTCGAGCGCGCACAGCGCAACCGCCGCATTGCTCCTCTGATGGCGGCCCCGCAGCGCGATTCGGAGATCCGCCAAGCGCCAGTTCAAGCCGTTATAATCGAAGCGGTCGTCGCTTTTCAAGAAAAAATCGAAATCTCGTTTCAAACAGTGGAGCTTCGCGCCGCGCGCGGCCGCGATCTGTTCAATCACGGAGAGCGCCGCTTCGGGAAGATCGCCTGCGATTGCCGGCACGGCTTGCTTGATGATGCCACCCTTCTCCCGCGCAATCGACGCGAGATCGGAGCCAAGATAGGCTTCGTGATCCTTGGAAATCGTGGTGATCACCGACACTACCGGCCGGACGAGATTGGTTGCGTCGAGCCGGCCGCCGAGCCCGACTTCGATTACGGCGACTTCGACCTGGTGGCGGGCGAAATGGAGAAGAGCCATGACGGTGACGAACTCGAAAAAAGTCAGCGGCACGTCCGCCGCCGACGTGCGGCGCATGATCTCTTCCGCGAGCGCTACGACTTGATCGGGGGCGATCGCTTCGTCGGCAACCCGAATCCGTTCGGTAAAGGACACCAGGTGGGGCGAGGTATAGAGACCGGCGCGATAGCCCGCGCGGCACAAGACGCTGTGGAGCATCGCCGCGGTCGAGCCTTTGCCGTTCGTGCCGGCGATGTGCAGGGCCGGGTAGTTCGTTTCCGGATGGTCGAAGAGCTCGAGCGCACGCTCCATGCGCTCCAGGCGCAGATCGATCACGCCGCCCCGCAGCCGGTAGATCTTATCGAGGATTTCGGAGTACGAAGCCATGAGCCGTCGAGTCATGCATGCTTCGGCTTGACCGAACGCCTCATCGCCCGCTTGAGCGCCGCGACAAAGGCGGCCGCTTGGCGCGCTTTTGCCTTCCTTCCTTTTGCCCCCTCGATCGTGTCGATCAACGCGCTACCGACCACGGCGGCATCGGCAAACCGACCGATCCGGGCCGCATGCTGCGGCGTTGAAATACCGAACCCTACGCCGACGGGCATTGCGGTGGCGTGCCTGACCTGCGCAACCTGCCTGCTCAGCCGCGGATCCAGGATGCGGCGTGCGCCGGTGACCCCGGTGACCGAAACGTAATAGATAAATCCGCGGCCCCTGCGTCCGACGAGCCCGATACGGTCAGCGCCGCTTGTCGGCGCAAGGAGAAAAATCAAATCGAGACCGTAAGCGTCGGTCCAGCGTTTCAGCTCTTCGCTCTCTTCCGGTGGAAGATCGACGCAAAGCACTCCGTCCACGCCTGCGCGCGCCGCGTCGCGGCAGAACTTCTCCAGACCGTACCGGAAAAACGGGTTGAAGTAACCGAACAGGATGAGCGGAACATTCGAGCCGCGCCGAAATCGTCTGACGAGCGCCAAAATGCGCGGCAGGGACAGCGGGTGGCGAAGCGCCCTCGCCGAGGAGCGTTGAATCGTCGGCCCGTCCGCCGTGGGATCGGAGAAAGGCACGCCCAATTCGATACAGTCCGCCCCCGCGCGATCGAGCGCGCGCAGCACTGCCAGCGTCGTTGCCAACTCGGGATCCCCGGCCATCACGAAGGGGATCAAAGCGGTTTCGCCTTTCTTTTTGAGTTCCGCGAACTTGGCTGCGATCCGACTCATAGGTGGGAGCGATAGCTTCAACGGTTCAAAGTTTCAGGTTCACGGTCTATCAAAAACACGTCTTCGAGCCCCCGAACTCCGTTGAACTTCGAACATTGAACGGGAATGGTCTAGAGCTTGACTCCAAGGTAGGCACCGACCGTCGGCATATCCTTGTCGCCGCGACCCGAGAGGTTCACTACAATCGTCTGGCGCCGAGAAAGCCGCGGCGCCAGGCGCGTCACCGCGGCGATCGCGTGCGCGCTCTCCAGAGCGGGAATGACACCCTCGAGCTGGGCCAGGAGCTGGATCGCTCGCACAGCCTCGTCGTCGGTCGCGGCGACGAACTGAACCCGCCCGCAATCCCGCAAGTAGCTCAACTCGGGTCCCACGCCGGGGTAGTCGAGACCGGCGGCAATCGAGTGCGTTTCTCGGATCTGGCCGTTCTTGTCTTGCAGAACGTAGCTCTTGCTCCCGTGAAGCACTCCGATTTCGCCCCCCAGGATCGAGGCGGCATGGCGCCCCGTCCGAAGCCCCTTCCCCGCCGCCTCGACGCCGACCATGCGTACGTCGGGATCACGTAAAAAAGGATAAAAGAGTCCCATCGAATTGCTTCCGCCGCCGACGCAGGCGACCAGATAGTCGGGCAACTTTCCTTCCGCTCTGAGGAGCTGCTTTCGCGTCTCTTGGCCGATGACGGATTGGAAATCGCGCACCATCATCGGGTAGGGGTGCGGGCCGGCCACCGAGCCGATGAGATAGTACGTATGACGCACATGGGTTACCCAATCCCGCAGTGCTTCGTTCATCGCGTCCTTGAGCGTCTGGCTGCCGGCTTCGACAACCCGGAGCTTGGCGCCGAGCAACTTCATGCGAAAAACATTCAACGACTGTCGCGCGACGTCTTCTTTACCCATGAAGATCTCGCATTCGAGCCCGAAACGCGCCGCAACGGTGGCCGTCGCCACGCCGTGCTGTCCGGCCCCGGTCTCCGCGATGATGCGCGTCTTTCGCATCTTTTGCGCCAGCAGAATCTGGCCCAAGGTGTTATTGATCTTGTGCGCGCCCGTATGGCACAGGTCCTCCCGTTTGAGATAGATCTTCGCGCCGCCCAGCTCGCGCGTGAGACGCGCTGCGTAATAGAGCGCTGTCGGGCGCGCTGCGTACTCCCTCAACTGATGATGAAACTCTTTCCGAAACGCCCGATCACGGCGCGCCGCGGCGTAGGCTCGTTCGAGCTCGAGCAGGGCGGGCATCAGCGTTTCGGCCACGTAACGCCCGCCGTAAGCGCCGAAATGGCCGCGGCGATCAGGCCCGCTTGGCGGCAACAATGAACTCTTTGAGTTTTGCATGATCCTTGACGCCGGGCCGAGCCTCGACGCTCGAGCAGACATCCACCCCATAGGGACGGACCCGGCGAATCGCCTGAACTACGTTCTCGGTGCTCAAGCCTCCCGATAGGATGATGCGATCGGCCGGCACGTCTTCCAACCATTCCCAAGGGAACG
Organism: Candidatus Eiseniibacteriota bacterium; assembly: GCA_035559295.1. GTDB lineage: Bacteria > Desulfobacterota > Binatia > UBA9968 > UBA9968 > DATMBL01. The sequence continues at coordinate 6,154 of DATMBL010000385.1, read as the reverse complement.
GCGCGCCCGATCCGCCGTATCCGGGAGACCACGAATCGAGGAGGTAAAGATCCGCAGGAAAATCGAGCATGCCTTCGAGCGAGCGGCGATCTTGGAGCCGAAAGGCCTTGATCACTTTGACTTCCCAGCCTCGACAGTAGGCCGCGTCTTCATCGCCGTGAAACTGGAGCCAGCCGAAGCGGCGAGCGGGTTTCCCGACCTTCCCGAAGCGCAGGACCTGGCGGACTGTTTCCGGGCCCTCGTTGACGAACAGGGCGGCGCCAAAGCTCCCGCCGGGCAGTTGTTCCAAAATCGCCTGCGCGCGTGTTGGATCGATATAGCGCGGGCTTTGGCGATAAAAATTGAATCCCAGGATATCCGCGCCGAATTCGAGCGCCTTTTCCGCGTCGCGGAGGTTGGTGATACCGCAGATCTTGACTTGAGTCATCTTACGAGACCCGCATAAGGCTGTCGGAAGCTCGGCGCCGTCGACGGCCACTTACTCGAGGTTCCAGGTTCGAAGTTCAGGGTGTAGAGAAGACCTGAAACACCGAACATTAAACAATGGAAGCCGAAGGCCGCCGCGGCTCAACTGCTCAGGCCGACAGAAGCTCCGCTAGTTTAGCACCGGGGCGGGGCGACCGCATCAGTGCCTCCCCAATCAAAAACACACGGATGCCCCATTGCTCGACTTGCCGGATCTGCTCCACGGTATCGATCCCGCTTTCGCATACGGCGCAGGTCCCGTCGGGAATTTTCGGGGCGAGCTTCTCGGTCGTGGCGAGGCTCACTTCGAAGGTTTTCAGGTCGCGGTTATTGATCCCGATCAGCTGCGCGCCTGCGTCGAGCGCAGCGTTCAGCTCGCGTTCTGTATGGACCTCGACCAGAACGTCGAGGCCAAGGGCATACGCCTCATGCCGAAGCTCCTTCAACAAGCTCGGGTCGAGCAGCGCGGCAATGAGCAGCACCGCGTCCGCGCCAAAGCTCCTCGCTTCGGCGAGCTGATACGAATCGAGAATAAAATCTTTCCGCAACAGAGGAAGCTCCACGACCTCGCGGATGCGGGCGAGATGATTCAAGCTGCCGCCGAAGAACTGCTCCTCGGTAACGACCGAGATCGCGCTTGCGCCACAGGAGGCGTAATCGCGGGCGATCTCGGGCGCGTCGAACGCTTCCCGAATCAGACCGCGCGACGGCGACGCGCGCTTCACTTCGGCGATCACGTGCCGTCTCGCCGCGCCAAGCGCCGCGGCGCAGCCCCGCCTCGGAGCATGAAACAAAGGAAGGTCTTCGAGCGCCGAACGCGGCACGCGCCGCCGCTTTTGCTCCAGCGCCTGACGCGCTTGTTCGGCGATCGTGGCGAGAAACTCGGGCATGGTGTCAAGCGGCGGTGAGTTGCGCCAACCGTTCCAGCTTTTCCCGCGCCTTGCCGGAGTCGATCGACTCTTCCGCCAGCCTTATACCCTTGTCGAGAGAGGCGGCTTTGCCGCTCACGTAGAGCGCCGCGCCGCTGTTGAGCAGCACGATGTCGCGCGCCGGTCCTTTGTCCCCCGCGAGCACGCGCCTGACGATCGCCGCGCTTTCCTCCGCGCCGCTGCATCGCAGCTCGTCGAGACCGCACGCCTTGAGCCCCAGCTGTTCCGGAGTGATCGTGTATTCCGTTATCTCACCGTCCCGCAGCTCGGCCACGCGCGTTGGCCCGCAGAGCGATATCTCATCGAGACCCTCCAAACCGTGAACCACCATCGCGCGAGCGCTACCCAGGTTTTTGAGCACGCGAGCGATCACGCCGACGAGCGCGCCGCTATAGAGGCCGATCAGTTGGTGCGTCGCCATCGCGGGATTGGTAAGCGGCCCGAGCAAATTGAAGATCGTGCGAATGCCGATATCGCGGCGCGGCTGAACGGCGTATTTCATCGCTTCGTGCAGCAGAGGCGCGAACAAAAACCCGATGCCGACCTCCGCGATACAGGCTTCAACGCGCTCCTTTGGCGCATCGATTCGAACACCCAGCGCGGCGAGCACATCGGCGCTCCCCGACTGGCTCGAGACCGAACGGTTGCCATGCTTGGCGACCTTGACGCCGGCTCCGGCGACGACAAACGCACTCGTGGTCGAGATGTTGAACGTGCCTTTTTGATCTCCGCCGGTGCCGCAAGTGTCCAGCACGGGTCCCCCGTCGATGCGGACGCGATGCGCTTTCTCCCGCATCACGCGCGCTGCGCCGGTGATCTCCTGGACCGTTTCCCCTTTCATGCGTAGCGCCGTGAGGAAAGAGGCAACCTGAAGAGGGGTGGCGTCTCCGGTCATGATCTGATCCATGACCGCGACCATTTCGGCCTCGGCCAGATCGACCCGATTCACCAGTCTCTCGATCGCCTCGCGTATATGCATCGTTGATCGCGCTAACCGTCCGTTCTGGCGGTCGCAAACGCCGTGGGCAGCTTTTCTTTCACGCGCAGGCTTTCCTCGATCTTTTCCGCCTCCTCCCGCGAACTATACCGCCCGACGCGGACGCGATACCATTTTCTACCCTTGGTTTGAAACTCTGTCACGTACGCGTTGTAACCTTTATTCCTAAGTCTATCAACCCAAGTTTTGGCCGATTTTTCATCCGGGAACGCGTTTACCTGAACCGTCCATTGACCCGCGTCTTTCGAGGCGGCGGATTCTGCGTGAGCCGGCGAGGCCCGTTCCTGCGGCTTTTCGCTCCTGCTCTTCTCGACCGGCTTTTCCTTCGCCCCCGTTTTTTTCTCCGCCGTCTGTAGCGGCGCTTCGCCGGCCGGCCGGTGCGCGCTATCCCCGCTGCTTTCCTGCGGTTTCGATTTCGCGCGCTCTTCCACTACCGGCGCGCCGGCTGGGGCTTTGGTCAGCGTTTCATAAAAGGTCAGTTCCTCTTTTGCTCCGGTGGAACCGCTGCTCTGCGGTCGCACGGGAATTTTCAACGCCGGCTCCTCAGCCTTGATCATCTTGCGTTCCTCGATGCCCTGGCCGACGAGCATACCGAGGATGAAGATAACCGCCGCCGCTACCGTGAAACCCGCGCCGAGCAGGACCATTTGACCGCGGCTGAAGTAGTATCGCTTTTCTTTCCCCTTACGGTTTTCTGCCATAAACGTTCTCTATCGAAGTCGCATCGCTGTCGCGCGTCTCCGCTTCCAACCGCGCCGCCATCTTAACGGGTGCTTCCACCCCCAGAATACCGAGTCCCTTCCGGATGGTTGCCTGCACGGCAAGAGCCAGCGCCAGTCTCGCTTGTGTCAACTCATCGTCGTCGGTCAAAACCCGCGTCCGATTGTAGTAGCGGTGAAAAGCGCCGGCGAGTTCGAGGAGGTAAAAAACCAGCCGATGCGGCTCGAGCTCGCTGACGCTTTCCTCGAGTACGTCGCCGAACCGAATCACCTCCCGGATCAGCTCCAACTCGTCACGCAGTTCGAGGCGTTCGGCAGGCGGATTGCGGAGCGCCTCCTCGGGCGGGAGGCGCCCGACTTTGGCGGCCTGTTCGAAGATGCTTGCGATCCGCGCGTGCGCATACTGGGCGTAGAAGACGGGGTTTTCCGTAGATTGCCGCTTGGCCAAGTCGAGATCAAAGTCGAGATGGCTGTCCGCCTTGCGCATAAGAAAAAAGAACCGCGCCGCGTCCCGGCCGACTTCTTCGAGGACTTCGCGCAAGGAAACGAACTCTCCGGTTCGTTTCCCCATCCGAACCGGCTCCCCGCCGCGCGTGAGTTGCACCATTTGGACGAGCACGACCCGGAGCCGGGCGGGGTCGAAACCGAGCGCCTGGATCGCGGCTTTGATACGCGCCACGTAGCCGTGATGGTCCGCTCCCCAAACATTGATGAGTCCGTCGAAACCCCTTTCGAACTTGCTCCGGTGGTAGGCGATGTCGCTGGCAAAATACGTCAGCTCGCCGTCGCTTTTGACGAGCGTGCGGTCCTTGTCGTCGCCGAACGCGGTCGATCGAAACCATTCCGCTCCTTCGTGGGAATAAATCAAGCCGCGCGCGCGCAAATGTTCGATCGTTGCCGCGACTTCGTTCTTTCGGCGCATCTCCTTTTCGCTGAAGAACGAGTCGAACCGAATGCCAAAAGCCGCCAGATCCTCGCGAATCCCGTTGAGCAAGAAATCGCCCCCGTAGTCCCTGAAAAACCGCAGCGCCTCCTCTTGCGGCACTTCGAGAAACGCGGCCCCGTGTTGCGCCTGGATGGCGGCGGCAATTTCTTTGACATATTCGCCGGGGTAGCCTTCCGGCGGAAATTCGATCCTCTCTCCTAAGAGCTCGCGATACCGTAAGTAGATCGAGACCGCCAAATGATCCATCTGATTGCCGGCGTCGTTGACGTAGTATTCGCGCTCGACGCGGTATCCCGTCGCTTCGTGCAGTCGCGCCAGAACGTCGCCGATCACCGCGACTCTTCCGTGGCCGACATGGAGCGGTCCGGTCGGGTTGACGCTGGCGAACTCGATCTGCACTCGCCGGCCGGCGCCCAAATCCGGCGCCTGCTCGTTGCCCGCCGCCAGCGCTCGGAGTTGTTGGTAATAAAATTTCGGCGCGAACGCGAAATTCAGAAAGCCGGGCCCGGCAACCTCCTTCCGCTCCAGCAGAGCTTCCGGGTCCTCCAGATGCTTCAGGATCGACTGGGCGATCGCGCGCGGAGATCGCTTTGCCTTTTGCGCCCACAGCATCGCCACGTTACTTGCCAGATCGCCGAACTCTCTTTGCTTCGGCGATTCGAGCAGTACGGGCGGCGCCTCCAACGGCAGCTCGCCGCGCTGCACTGCTTTGTCGATCGCGGCGAGCAAGAGCCGTTTTAGATGACTTCGCATGACGATCTCGAGTCGGAGCCTTCAAACGCCTGCCCGGCGGCCCGGAAACACATCGCTTGGTTACGCCAGCAGGAAGGAGTTGAAGACCGAGGTTAGCACTTAGCGGCGCATTTTTCCACGAAACGGCCGGCGATCCCGCAACGAACTGACGGCCGGGATGGTCGGACGTTAAAAACGTTCAGCGTCGCCAGAGGGACAGGTATTTGGCCGGCACCTCGGAGGTTAAGAAGAGCGGGCCGGAGGCATAGAACTTAAGCCCCTCATCTGCCGCGGCCCGCGCCTCGACCACGACCACCGCCGGCAACGGATCGCGCCGGCGCCCGACCGCGAGCGCATCCTCCAGGGACGCGCTCAGATGGACGAACTGCCGGTCGCGCGGCTTGAGCCCGGTACGGACGATCGTCTCGGCGAGGTCACGTGCCGTACCGTGGTAAAGACGCGCGGGGGGAAGCGTCGGCTCGGCTGCCAGATCGACAGGAAACGAATGCCCATAGGTCGCCCGCGCCTTGCCATCCTTCAGCTCGAAGCGTCTTTTGTCCGATTCCTGAACGACTTGGAGGATTTCTTCCTCGGTGGCGTCGGGGAACCGCCGCTGAACGGCGGCGCGCAGCTCCGCCCATGCCACAAAACCGCGCTCGTCGAATTCCAGGGGAACATCGTGCGGCCGGTGGCGCAAGACGTAGGTGAGAAATTTGGAAATCTTCTCCTGCGGAACCACGGCTCATCTCTTGCCGCCGGTGATGAGATCGTAAACCTCGCAGGCGATGCCGGTTGCCTCGTATCCGTCCATCCCCGTTGCCTGGGCAATGGAAAACATCTGGTAGGCGAGTGCGCTGAAGGGCACGGGCATCTCCATCTCCCGCGCCATATCGATCCCGAAGCCCACGTCTTTGGGCATCCACGATTTGCGCGGTTTGTATTTCCGGCTTACGACCACTTGCGCGATGCGTTCGATCGCTTCGGAATTCTGCTGCGAGTTTTTGAGCACCTCGAAAAACGTGGCTTCACTCACGCCGCCCTTTTTGAGCCAGGTAAACATCTCGACCAGGCCCAGGTGCTGGATCGCGGCGAACATCGCCATGGCGTTCTTTACCAGTTTGGCGTTGCCCAGCTCTCCCACATAAACGATCTTCTTGCCCATCGCCTTGAAGATCGGCTGATGCTCCTCGAAACGATCACGCGCGCCCGAAATCCAGAGCGACAGTGTGCCGGCAGCGGCCGCCTCTTCCACCCCGCCCGCCGATCCGTCGAGCACGGTCCAGCCGTTCTTTTCGAGTTCCCGGCTGACCGACACGATGGTTTTTTTGTCGATGCTGCTGAAATCAATCCACAGGCGGGCGCCGCG
>DATMBL010000384.1:0-2840 GCA_035559295.1 Candidatus Eiseniibacteriota bacterium | reverse complement strand
GATCGAGGGCAAGGGCGAATACCACCGCGTGCGCCTGGGCCCCTATCAGAACCTCGACGATCTCGACGCGACCAGCCGGCAGCTCGCCAAGCTCGGCATCAAAACCCTGCGGCTGCGGGTGAAGGGAGGCGCCGGCTGACGCCGGCCGTATGACTGCTTGCCTCCCTTGCGCGCGTACGCTCAATCTACGCTGATTGATATCAGCAAAGGTCCAGGAAAGAGCCGCAAAGAACCCAGCCTCTGCTTATAGTCCCTACTGCCCGGCGCATCTCGGACGATCGGTGCAATTAATTCAACCGCTTCTCGATGTATTTTAGATCGAACGCAATCACGCGGGCGGCAAGGCGGTCTATTGGGTGGACGTTCCCCGCTTTGCCTTTGTTTTTCGAATCGTCGTCTTCTGCCTCCCAGTCATCTTTGTCCACATCCGGATGCGCTTTGTGCACGAGCTTGAAGGCATCGTGCAGGTGGTCGCGCGCCGCCTTAAGGCTGTTGCGGCGTATCGCTTCGGCGGCCGCCTGAAGGACACGGTCCAGTTCGGCGGCGAGCTGCGGTTCGATCAACTTTAGTTCGACGATGTCTTGGGTGATATGGACACGCAGTGAATCAAGCACGGCGGCGCCGTTGTAAGGGGTCTCGACTCGGACAAGGGGAACGGCAGCAACGCGATGGACGACATTCTTAACCTTGAGTTTTTCGACCTCCTGTCCGATAGGGCTGTGGAATTCTGGTGCATTGCCGAGCCACGCGAAGTTAGTGATTCGCTGACCTCGAAACTCTATAGGAGCGACGCCTGGAAGATCGTTGCTCTCTAGAGCAAAACCGTCTGCCTTTCCGCCAGGCGCAATACCTATGCGTTTTCCGCTCATCACTTCCTGGCGATCCTTGCCAACATAGGACCAGCTGAGTTTTAGATGAGAAGTTTTCACGCCTGGCATGGCAAAACCTTCCCAGCCGGGCGGATCCATCGGACTTCCCGCATTCAGGTTGCTAACGAAAGTTGACAGCCAAACAATATTTTGTTGAGCCGCTTTGCCATTTCTTACACTGTACTGGTAACGAATCGCCAGATTAGAGGTTTGTCTGAGCTTGGATCTCAGGGTTGGCTCAATTTTCGAAGTTGGCTCATAAACAAGTTGGTTGAAGAACCCATAGTGATCTTTGTAGGTAATCACATAATTTCCCGTTTCTGAATGAAACCTGATGCCCTCAATCCAATCTTTTTCCACATCATCCGTGTATTGAAGCGTAATGGGGTCTTGCACTGTGCCCTTGCCCCACTCCGCCATAGCAGTCGAGTTCAGGCAAACCAATGCAACTGTGGTAAGGATTTGAACTCTCGTTAGGGTTGTCACGGACATTGTATTCCCTCCTGCCCCATCAATCTGACGTGATAATGACGCAAGTCTGGTGTCCTTCTGCCGCTGCTGTCTCTCGGTATTTCCAGCTCTCCCGGATCTGCGCCAACCACCCTTGCCAACTCTTCGAATTTCTCTCGATACCAATTCGGGATTGCCCCCGGCGCATCGTTTGCCCGAATATCGATCGCCGTACCCATACAGTGTTCGGCATGCGGTCGCGTCCAAGTGTTGGAAATGTCAAATATTCCGCCGCGTTCCAGGCTCGCGTCATTCAAGTGTAGTTTGAAATCGAATTCCGGCTCTGGGAAAAGTTGTTTCAGTTGACCACGATACAACGCCGCAAGCACGACGACCCGATTAAGCGCTTCGCCGGTAAGGTAGTGATTGTCCGGGTGCGAATCGGTATCGCCTATTAGCTCGTATTCCGAGAAAGCCGCGAGCGGCACCAAGTTCTTCATCCCCACCCACACCTGATCCGGTCCTTCTTGTTTACACGAAAGCGAAGTATCGACGCACGTTGCCTCGATCGTATGGTCACCGGAGACGGCCGGCGCGCGGTAGGAGAACTGGGACCCGGCCGGAACGGTGATCGTCTCCCCAATCCGGTCGTTCCCCACAAGGGTACCGCGCGGACGGCGCACGGGCTCATCGCCGTGGCTGTGGCCGCCGCTTCCATCCTCTACTTTTGCTTCCAGGCGGATGGCGGTTGACACTTCTTCAGCGTCGCAAAACGCCCGTGCGCGAAGATGGTCCTCCTCCCCTGTCGGTTCGAGCTCTGCGAGATGGCCGCCCCCGCCGCTGCCGCCTTCGTTCGAGAGGACCAGGGTGAGGTTCGCGGGCGCGTCGATGCAATAGTAGTCCTTTACATCCGGTCCCAGCCAAGTTAACCGGCCGCCTTGCGGACACCCGGCCTGGAACCAGACACCTTCTTCATCCTGGCTTTGGGAGTAGCCGGGACGCGGCTCTTCAAGACGACCAACGAATCGACCGAGAACATGACGCATTGCGGGATCGCCCACGCTGTTGCTTTCGCGCTCCTCTTGGTACCGACTTGCCCGTCGTTCAACGGCTGACGACTCTGCATTCCGGGAAACGGAACGCCTCGCGAGAGGCTCGGTTAAAGTAGCACCAGCGGCGGCAGTCAGGTAGGCAAGCTAGTTGCCGTGTCCAACTACGGGCGGAGAGTTCTCGCTAACTCGATCAACGAATTCGATGCGCCGGCCACGCACAAGTGGCGACGCGCTGCAGGCAGCAGCAGTTTGCAGGACTTGGTTGAGGCGCGAAGTGGGCCCCCGGCATCGGGGACGCTAGAGAGCACAATTATTTTTTAAGGAGAAAGCCGTGCCGCTTTCAGTCCTCGAGATAGGTATAACCCTCGAGCCCGGCGGCAAGCTCCGATAAATAGCTCTGCTTGCGTTTGGCATCGAGATCGCGGGCGGCCTCGATCTTATCGCGGTAAGCGGCGAGCAGGTCCTGGGC
>DATMBL010000383.1:0-3004 GCA_035559295.1 Candidatus Eiseniibacteriota bacterium | reverse complement strand
CAGCGCCTCGAGTTCGGGGGCGCGTTGGGGCGCGGTGGCGTTGCAGTAGTTGCCGGTGTGGATTTCAACGCCGTGCGCGCCGAGCTCTTTGCCGGCTTCGATCTGCGCCGGGGTCGGATCGACAAACAGGCTCACGCGGATGCCCGATCCCTGGAGCCGATCGACCGCATCCTCGATTTTTTTCCGGTGCGCGATCACGTCGAGGCCGCCCTCGGTCGTTAACTCTTCGCGCCGCTCGGGTACGAAGCAGGCGTCATCCGGACGGTAACGTTGCGCCAGTTCGACCATCTCGGGCGTAACCGCCATTTCCAGGTTGAGTTTGCTTTGCACGCGCGCGCGCAGCGCCTCCACGTCGCGCTCCTGGATATGGCGGCGGTCCTCGCGCAGGTGTACGGTAATCCCTTGCGCGCCCGCTTTCTCGGCGAGCAAAGCCGCTTCGAGCGGGTCGGGAACGCTCGCCCGCCGTGCCTGGCGCAACGTGGCGACATGGTCCACGTTGACTCCGAGCCGGATCACGGTTTGACCCCGACCTCGGCGCGGATCTCCTCGGCGATGTCTTCCGCGAGTTGCTTGAGCGTGATTTCGTCCTCGCCTTCGAGCATGACGCGCGCCAGCATCTCGGTCCCGGAGTAACGCACCAGCGTGCGCCCGCGACCGTTGAGCGCCTGCTCGACCGCCGAGATCTTGGCGATGACCCGCGGCATGCTTTCGAGGTCCTTTCTTTCGCGCACGCGCACGTTCAGCAGGACCTGCGGCAGACGCTGCATCACCGCCTTCAGCTCGCTCAACCGTCTGCCTTTTTCGACCATCAGCGCCAGCAGTTGCAGGCAGGTGATCGCGCCGTCACCCGTGGTGTTGTGGTCGAGGAAAATGATGTGTCCCGACTGTTCGCCGCCGAGATTGTAACCGCCCGCTATCATGCGCTCGACGACGTAGCGGTCTCCCACCTCGGTGCGCAGCAACTCGATGCCCTCCTGTTTCAGGGCCAGGTCCAAACCGAGATTGCTCATAACCGTGGCGACCACGGCGTTGCGCTGGAGCAATCCTTTTTCCTTCATGTCCTTGGCGCAAATCGCCATCACCTGATCGCCGTCCAGAATGTCTCCGGTCTCATCGACAAAGATCGCCCGATCCGCGTCGCCGTCGAGGGACACGGCGAAATCCGCCTTTTCGCGCAGCAACACCTCGCGCGCGGTCTCGGGGTAGAGCGCGCCGCAGCGCCGGTTGATATTCTCCCCGTCCGGTTGCACGCCGACCGGTATCACGTCCGCGCCCAACTCGGAAAGGACCTCCGGCATGACGCGGTAGGACGCGCCGTGGCCGCAATCGACGACGATGCGCAACCCTTCGAGCGTCAAATGCCGCGGAAAGGTGTTTTTCAGGAAAACATTGTAGCGGCCGATCGCGTCGGCGACGCGGAACGCCTTGCCGATCGCGGATGCGGTCGGACGGGTTTCTTCCGTCTCGCCGCCGAAGATCATCTCTTCCATGCGTGCTTCGACTTCGTCGGGCAGCTTGCAGCCGTCCCAGGAAAAGAACTTGATGCCGTTGTCTTGAAACGGATTGTGCGACGCGGAAATCACAACGCCCGCATCCGCCCGCATGCTGCGCGTGAGAAACGCCACGCCGGGCGTGGGCATCGGCCCGACGAGCAGCACATCGGCGCCCATCGAACAGATGCCCGAAGCCAGAGCGGTCTCCAACATGTAGCCCGAAAGACGGGTATCCTTGCCGATCAGGATCTTGTAACGGTGCTCGTCCCTGCCCCGAAGCCTCTTGGCCAGGGCCGGCGGGCGCGACCGGCCCTCGCACTCTTCCGGATGGGCCACCGGATCGTGCAGCACCTGGGCGAGCGCGCGGCCGAGTTTCAGCGCCATCTCGGACGTCATCGGATGCTGGTTCGCGATCCCACGCACGCCGTCCGTGCCAAAAAGCCGCCGCTTGGGCGGGACTCTTCCTGGTTTTGCTTGGTCCATGGCGGTCACTCCTGAAGCTTTCAAGCGTTACGGTCCGGTTTGAGCAATGCGCACCTGGAACTGCTCAGGCTTCTGTTCGATCAACTCGACCTCCGGCGGCAGATTAACCGTGAGCGGCACAACGTGCTCGCCCACCGGGAGACCTTTGAGATCGAGATAAACATGGTTCGAATTGAGCTCGAGCCGGCCTACGACTCGTTTGGGGCCAAACACGCGCAGCGACACCGAGCGCGGCGTTACCGTGTAGCGTCCGGTGAAGTCTCGCGCGGTCACCGGGACCCGGGGAAACTCCCGGCCTACGTGTTCCTGCTCGACAGTGAAGGACACCTCGATTTGTTCGGGACTGAACGATACGGCCATGCCGTCGGCGGAAAGCCTGACCTTGCGTTTGATCGTCCCTTCTTTGACCTCGAAGTCGATCGGCATGGTCTCCACCGCCCGTAACTTTCTCACATCATCCGCCGGCCCTTGAACGAGGACGTTTTCCGGCTCGATCTGCAGGTCGGCGATCGTGTAACCGAACGGCGGCTTGCTCGCGAACTGCACCGAGACCGGCAGCATGCGCCTCACGACCGGCTCGAGTCGCAACTGGATCACCGGCGGCGTGATGCGCGCAACCGTGACACCGCGCGGGATATGAAACGAGCTCGCATGCAACGGATAGATCGCCGTGCCGGGTTTCGCCGCATGGAGGTCGAGGGAAAGCTTCATATCGTCGGGATCGAGCGTCGATACCAGCGTGCGCGGCCCCATGAGGCGCAAAACCACGTAATCGACGCGGTTGTCGGTCACCATCAAGTCGCTCGGAATATTGCGAAACTCGAGCGGCACCTCCACCGCGCGCTCGATGTCGCGATGGCCCGAAAACCACAGGCCGACGGCGATCACGACCGCGAGGCATTTCAGCCCCAAATTGCTGGCCGAGAGCGCGAGCAGTTTTTCCCAAAGAACCCAGACGCGACGCATCATCCCACCAGGTTCCGCAGCGCGCCTCGCAGGCCGCTGGCATCGATATTTTCGGTGATATT
>DATMBL010000382.1:0-2688 GCA_035559295.1 Candidatus Eiseniibacteriota bacterium | reverse complement strand
GGGTTTCTTTACCTCGGCCGTCGCGCCTTGGGCGATCCTCCGCCGACGGTCTTCGAATGGCGCAATGCGGCGATCATCGGCGTATTTCTGTTAGTCGGTGGAAACGGCGGCGTGGTCTGGGCCGAACAGTTCGTAACCTCGAGCCTGGCAGCCCTGGTCGTGGCAACCGTTCCGCTGTGGATCGTGCTGTTCGAAGGCCTCCGACCCGGAGGGCAGCGCCCTGATTTGATGGCGCTATTCAGCGTTCTCATCGGCTTTAGCGGAGTCGTGTTGCTGGTCGGCTCTGCGGGCGGCGCCGCCGATACGATGAGTGTTGTCGGACTGGCGGTGCTGGTTTTGGCTTCGCTCTCCTGGGCGGGCGGATCGCTTTACGCCAGGAACGCAGGACTCCCGTCATCACCACTACTTGGCACGGCGATGGAAATGCTGGCAGGCGGAATGGCTCTGCTTTTGCTCGCTTCGGCGCATGGCGAGTGGACTCGGCTGGACCTGGCAGCGGTTTCAACGCGCTCGGCCGTGGCGCTCGTCTACCTGACCGTGATCGGCTCCGCCGGTTTCGTCGCGTATGCCTGGCTTTTGCGCGTTGCGCCCACGTCCCTCGTTGCGACTTATGCCTACGTCAATCCGCTGGTCGCAGTCGTGCTCGGACACGTTCTTGCCGATGAAACTGTCGGTTTGCGCACTATAACGGCCGGCGCGTTGATCGTCGGTGCCGTCGCTCTGGCGAGCATGCCCAAGCACTGGCGCGCGGCAGCCTTGGAGCGGCCCTGACGGAGGAGCTGGGCGACCAAAGCTTCGCCTTTCACCGTGTCGAGGGGAGAGTTTTATGGATATCAAAATCGAAAGCCCCGAGAGCAAGGAAGCGCTGCTCGAATTCGTCCGGTTCTTCGACCAGGTCTACGAGTATCGCAGCGCGCGTTGGCCCGCGCCTGTGGATCTCCACATTCCAGTGCTTACCGGAGAGAATCCGTTCGGGCGAGACCGAACTATGCGGCCGTTGCTGGCCCGAAGAGGAACGAGCGTCATGGCGCGCGCGGTCGCCGTCATCGATGAGCGTTACCAGCGTCATTGGCGCGAACGCCTCGGCCATATCACCATGTTCGAGGCGATGCCGGACGCCCATGAAGCCACGCGACTTCTCATGGACTCGGCATGCGAATGGCTCCGAGAACGAGGCGCCGAAACCGCCCGCGCGGGCTTCGGCGTGCTCGATTTTCCGTTTGTCATCGACGATTACGAATCGTTGCCTCCGGAGCTCGTGCGGCAGAATCCGCATTACTACCACCGGCTTCTCAAAGACGCGGGCTTTGAGTCGGAAAAAGGGTGGGTAGATTACAAGATCAGGGTTCGCCCGGAACTAATCGAGCAGTGGAAGCAAGCGCTGGAGAGCAGCAAGCGCCGCCGATACGAGATCGTGCCGCTTAAAGACGTTGCGGATGTTCGCCGCGTTCCCGACTTTGCCGCTACCTGGCGCGACACGTTCAAATCTCATTGGGGCTTTGCACCGCTAACGGATGACGAGGTTTCTCTCTTGCTCCAGAGTTTCAAACCAGCCGGCGCCTACGAGACGTCCGTAATCGCTTACTACCGGGGAACGCCGGTGGGCATGCTGTTCGCCGTTCCTGAAGTGACCGCCACGGCGGTAGTTCGACCCGGACGCGTACTCAAGGACTCGGAAAAACTCAACATTCTTGCGATCGGTGTTCGCGAGTCGGCGCGCGGTCAGGGCGTGAATCTCGCGATGGCCGCGTACGCCTACTTGGAACTGGTTCGCCGGGGAGCTCAGCACTTGAGTTATACCTTGGTCCTGGATGATAACTGGCCGTCGCGCCGCACTGCGGAAAAGCTTGGCGCGGCCGTGTGCGCCAATTACATTGTGTACCGCCGGAATTTCGGCAACCGCCGCGGGAATCGTCGCTCCAATTCGCTCGGACCGTCACCGTGACACCGATCATATCGATCTCGAATCTCAGCAAGGTTTATGCTTCGGGTCTTCAGGCACTGAAAAGCGTCAGCCTCGAGATCCGGAAGGGGGAGATCTTTGCTTTGCTCGGACCGAACGGCGCGGGCAAGACGACATTGATCAGCATCGTTTGCGGGCTCGTCACGCCGACCGCCGGGACCGTACTCGTCGCCGGCCGCGACATCGCGCGCGACTACCGCGTGACGCGATCGAAGATCGGCCTGGTGCCACAGGAGTTGACGACCGACATGTTCGAGACCGTATGGGCGACGGTGAGCTTTAGCCGCGGACTCTTCGGGCTGGCGCCGAACGCGGCGCATAGCGAGAGAGTGCTGCGCGATCTGTCGCTCTGGGATAAGCGCGATGCCAAAATCATGACGCTCTCCGGCGGCATGAAACGGCGTGTTTTGATCGCGAAGGCGCTTTCACACGAGCCGGAGATCCTGTTCTTGGACGAGCCGACGGCCGGAGTGGACGTCGAGTTGCGCCGCGACATGTGGGCGCTCGTGCGGCGCATGCGCGACTCGGGCGTAACGATCATCCTGACCACCCACTACATCGAAGAGGCCGAGGAGATGGCCGATCGCATCGGAGTGATCAACAAGGGGGAGCTGATCGTCGTCGAAGAGAAAACGCGGCTCATGAAAAAGCTCGGCAAGAAGCAGCTCACGCTGCATTTGCAGGAGCCGATGCGGGCCGTTCCCGCCGAGTTGAGCGAGTGGCGG
>DATMBL010000381.1:0-2020 GCA_035559295.1 Candidatus Eiseniibacteriota bacterium | reverse complement strand
GAACGTATTCAGCCCGACGGCCTGCCAAACGTGATGCGGTGTATTAACCGTCGAGTCCAGGTACTCCAATAGAAACACCAGCCCGATCCCCGCCATCACCCCGAGCACGCCGTACATGACGAGATGCATCGGAATGTTCGGCCCCGAAGGCGAGCGCGGCAGTTCGGCGTGTTGCACGATCTGCATGTTGGAGACCGCGATATCGTTTGAAATGTTGGTTTCGTTCAGGCGTTTGAGAACACTCTCGTAAAGGCTCCGGTTGACGCGAACCTCTTCTTCGAGGACTGCGTACTGAACGCCCAGCTCTTTCAAATTCAGCGCCGCTTGTTGTTGTTTTTGCGCCTCGGCTTGCAGCGCCTCCTCCCGAGTGCGCGCGGCAACATAGGCTTCCCGAATGCCGCGGACGACATTGGCGATTTCGGCATTGAGATTCCGCTTGGTCTCGTTGATCTGCTGGTTCAGCTCGATCATTCGGGGATGCTCGGGTTTGAAGGTCGCGGAGAGCTTGATCTTCTCGGCTTCGAGGGCGACGAGGTTCGATCGAAGCGTCGGTACCATGCCCTGGGTCATGACTTGGGCGAGATACTGCTGCGATTTGCCCTCGACCACTTTGTAAAGCGATTCCGCATCGATGCGCTGGGCTCTCGCCGTCGTCAGCTGGCGGTTGAGATCAACCAGTCGCTCGACGACGATGTTTTCGCCTTTGTCCATCGACACGACCCCGTGCTGCTGGCGGAAGCGGTTCAACGCGTCTTCCGAGCGTTCGAGCTTTTGCTTCAGCTCGTTGTTCTTGGCATCGAGGAAGTCGCGCGCTTCCT
Source organism: Candidatus Eiseniibacteriota bacterium (assembly GCA_035559295.1). Lineage (GTDB taxonomy): Bacteria > Desulfobacterota > Binatia > UBA9968 > UBA9968 > DATMBL01. Next base: position 1,202 of record DATMBL010000381.1, on the reverse strand, counting down.
TGGTGAGTTCGAACCGGCTCTCGAGTGTCATGCGGATAAAGCCCCGGGCGTGCGCCTCCGCGAGTTGCTGCGAAAGCCGCCGGGAAGGGGTGGTAAAGCGAACCTCGACAAGCCGTGTGTTTCTTACCGGCCGAACCTCGAGAAAAGACAGATATTGGCCCACTAACCAGCCCGGAACGCGCGGCCGGGCAGGTGGTGCGCTTTGCTGTTCCGATTTTAGGCCCGACGGCGTAGTCGCTGCCGGTGCCGGCGCCGCGTCCTGAGCCGGCTCTTCGGGAGCTTTCGGGCGGAGCACGCCGACGACGAAATAGAGCGGCCGAAAGAGCCAGTCTTGAATCCGAGAAATCGGGTTTGCGGATGTGACGTCCGCATCCGTAAAAGTCTTATTGTTTTCGAGTTTCAGGTCCGCAATGACCCGCGCCGCCAGATCGCGGCTCTCGAGCATCCGAAACTGTGTCTGGTGATAGTCGTAAGGGCCGCCGTCGCCTTCTCCAATTCGTGTAACTTCGCCTATGCCGGTAACGTATGGATTCTGTGGCTCAATCTTGAGCGTTGCCGTGGACGTGTAGAGGGTGGTTGCGGTGAAGGAAAAGTAGCCGCCGATGATCAGGACCGCCGCGGCCACGGCGATCACGAGGCGCCGCCGCTTGACGACGATCTTCCAGTAATCGAGAAGATGAACCTGGGGTTCCGGCGAATAGGTATAGTACTCCGGCTCGGGATGATCGGCCGGAAGAGCCGGAGTCGCGCTGTGGGGAGGCAGTGTGTTTCGCATGATGAGTATTGTGGGCCGGCTTAACTGCCGCCGACGAACGAGCCGAGCGAGACGCCGCCGATGAGCGTCCCGACGAAACGCCTCAGGAAATACTTGGCCGTGCTGGTGGGAACGACGATGACATCGTCCTCTTCGATTTGAGGATCGGGCGCTTTGCCCGCCATAACAGCGTCGAGATCTACGGCAACCTGCTTCATCCCCGAGGTGCCGGTCTTCCTGAAAATCACTACATCCGAAGCGTTTAGCTCGGAGTCCACGCCCCCGGCAGTGGCCAGCGCCTGCGTAAGCGAATAGCGCCGTCCCAGAGGATACGGTCCGGGTTTCCGCACCGCGCCATCGACAAAGAAGGTTCCCGCGGGTGGGACGTTAATCACATCTCCGGCTTTTACCGGCATGGTGATCAAACTGGCGTTGTCGGCGGTGATTA
>DATMBL010000380.1:0-10634 GCA_035559295.1 Candidatus Eiseniibacteriota bacterium | reverse complement strand
CCCGCCAGCAGTGAGACGCCCTTTCACCCAAAAGGAGCATCATCCTCCGCAGAAAAGGGCCCGTCCGGCAACGGGAGTGAGCTAATCGACGAACTCGACGCTTAGAATCTCAAAAGAACGGACTCCCGTCGGCGTGCGAACCTGAACTTCGTCCCCCTCGCTCTTACCGATCAGAGCGCGAGCCACCGGAGAGCTGATCGAGATCTTGCCGTTTTTCGGTTCCGCCTCGTGATCGCCTACGATTTGGTATACGACTTTTTCCCCGGTATCGCCATCCGCGAGCGACACCGTCGCGCCGAAAACGACCTTGTCGCCCGACAGCTTGGAGACTTCGATCACCTGAGCGCGCGCCAGGCGATCTTCGATTTCCCGGATCTGGACATCGAGCAACGACTGACGCTCCTTGGCGGCGTGAAACTCTGCGTTTTCGGACAAGTCGCCATGCCCTCTCGCTTCTTCGATTTCGCGTACGATCCTGGGCCGCTCCACCGCCTTCAACCGCTTCAGCTCTTCCATCAAGGCCTGATAACCCCGGCTCGTCATCGGAACCCGTGTATCCTGCGTCGCCATCCTATGCTCCTATAAAATAAAAACCCCTCGGGACTTCTCCCGAGAGGCCTAAAGGAATTTACTCCGCCACGTCGTCGAGATCGGGTATTACTCTATCATCCTCCGGGAAGAAATCAACGTTCAGACGCTCCGCTAACGCAAGCCGCGTCTCACGCCCGCTTTACCGGGCCGAAGACGTGGCACGCGACACCGTGGCCGCGGGCATCGAAGTCGAGGGGCGGTTCGGTCTCGGAGCATAACGGCGCACGGTAGGCGCAGCGCGGGTGAAAGGTGCAGCCTGACGGCGGATGAACCGGGCTCGGCACATCGCCTTGCAGCACGATCCGTTCTTTCTTCCGCTTGGGATCGATCACCGGCACTGCCGACAGAAGCGCCCTCGTATAGGGATGTTTGGCGTCGCGATAAATCGTCGCGCTGTCGGCGATCTCGACGATCTTACCGAGATACATGATCGCGACCCTGTGGCTGATGTGCTCGACCACGCGCAGATCGTGCGAGATGAACAGGTAAGTGAGGTGCATCCTTTCCTGCAGCTCCTGCAGCAGGTTGATGATCTGCGCTTGAATCGAGACGTCGAGAGACGACACCGGCTCGTCGCACACGATGAATTTCGGATTGACGGCGAGCGCGCGGGCGATGCCGATGCGTTGGCGCTGCCCGCCGCTGAACTCGTGCGGGTAGCGGGCGTAGTGGTCTTCGCGCAAACCGACCTGGTGCAGCAGCTCCATGACCCGGTCGCGTTTCGTTTTCCCTCTGGCGAGCTTGTGGATCTCCAGCCCTTCGCCGACGATATCGCCGACGCGCATGCGGGGGTTAAGGGACGCGTAGGGGTCCTGGAAGATGATCTGCATCTCGCGCCGCATCGCGCGCATTTCCCGCTGCGACAAGGCCAACAGGTTCTTGCCTTGAAAATAGATCTCGCCCGAGGTTGGCTCGATCAGCCGCAGAATCGATCTTCCGAGGGTTGACTTGCCGCAGCCCGATTCGCCGACGAGCCCGAGCGTCTCCCCCTGCTCAACCGCGAGGCTCACGCCATCCACCGCCTTGACGAGGTCGCGGTTGCGCGAGAAGAGCCCGTCACCGACCGGAAAGTATTTGGTTAGATTACGTATCTCTAAGAGAGTCATCCGTCCTTTTGCGTTTTCGCGCGCTCAAACCGTTCCTGCGTCAACCGGCCAACATATGGCGCCATGGAGCACGGAGTGATGGCTTGATGGTCCAATAGCCCGATACTCCCTTTACTGCATCGCTTCCGTCTCCATGGAGCGCTCGGCGGCGCGCTCGGAGCCCGGAAAATAACACGCGACCCAGTGGCGCGGCTCGAGTTCGACCAGAGCCGGCTCGGTCTCGGCGCAGACACCGCGTGCTCTGGGGCAGCGATCCCGAAACCGGCAACCGCTCGGTAAATGAAGCGGACTTGGGACCATGCCGGGAATCGCGTCGAGCCGCTGCTTCTTGCGGCCGTCCGTTCCCGGCAGAGAGTTCAACAGCCCGACGGTATACGGGTGCAACGGCCGGGCAAAAATTTCCCGGGCGCTTGCGCGCTCGACGATTTTGCCCGCGTACATGATCGCCACTTCGTCGGCGCGCTCGGCGACCACCCCGAGGTCGTGCGTGATCAGCAGCAGCGCCATGCCGAGCTTTTGCTGCAGCTCTTTGATCAGCTCGAGAATCTGCGCTTGAATCGTGACATCGAGAGCCGTCGTCGGCTCGTCGGCGATCAAAAGACTCGGATTGCACGACAGCGCCATCGCGATCATGACGCGCTGGCGCATCCCGCCGCTCATCTGGTGCGGGTAGTTGTCGACGCGCGTTTCCGGATCGGCGATCTTGACGAGCCGGAGCATTTCGATCGTCTTCGCGCGCGCCTCTTTTTTGCTCAACCCCTGGTGCAGGCGGATCGCTTCGCCGATCTGATTGCCGACGGTGAAAACCGGATTGAGCGAGGTCATGGGTTCCTGAAAGATCATCGAGATCTCGTTGCCGCGGATTTTGCGCATCTCTTCGTTGCTGAGCTTCAGTAGATCGCGGCCGCGGTATAAGATCTCGCCGCCGACGATTTTTCCGGGGGGGGACGGAATCAGGCGCATGATCGAGAGCGAGGTCACGCTCTTGCCGCAGCCGGACTCGCCGACGAGGCCGAGCGTCTTGCCCTCGGAGATTTCGAAGCTCACGCCGTCGATCGCTCTAAGCTCGCCTTCCGGCGTAAAAAACGAGGTTCGGAGGTCTTTGACCTGGATGAGATCGCTCATCGCACGTATCCGGAACGGGACCGGCGCCGCGGTTCGGACCGGATCACCCATAGCATTAAATCACGAAACAGCCAATACGATCGTACCCGGCAGGTGATGTATAGAAATTTGTGTCAGGCGAGAAAGGAGCATGGAGCCGTCGTTTGAGAAAATTGGAGCGATGGAGTACTGGAGTAACGGAGCAATGGGGCCGAATACTCCAGAACTCCAACACTCCATTTACTCCGGTCTCATTTGCGGAATCGAGCGCAGCGGTGGAACAGCTGGACGGTTTGAAACGGCTTGAACGGAGACCAGCATGGGCCGCATAAAAAATCTCGACGAAATCAAAGCGATGGTGCGCGAACGCACCGGGAAGCGAAACGTGTTTCGCCGAGCGAAAGCGGAAGACGTCGAGGCGGTGTTGGACCGGATCACCAGCAAAGACCCTGATCTCTGGGCCCGTGAGTGGGCTCGTGCTGCCGCGCCCTACGAGCAAGCCGCGGCGGCGCACGAGCAAGCGCGCAGGTACGGGGAGGCGCGCGATGCCTACCTCCAGGCATACGCCTACTACACGATCGCCCGCTATCCGGTACCGCACACGACGGCAAAAATGGAGTGCTTTCGCAAGAGCTTGGAGCTCTACGAAAAGGCCGGCCGCTACTTCGAGCCGCCGCTCGCAAGGGTGGAGATTCCTTTCGGCCCTCATGAGTCGATCCCCGGCTACTTGAGGGTGCCACACCACCACCGGCGCCACCCCGTCGTAATCAACTTCGGCGGCATCGATTCATTCAAAGCCGAGAGTTACGAGTACGACGAGGCGTTGCTTGCCGCCGGAATGGCAACGTGCGCGGTGGATATGCCCGGAGTCGGCGAGTGTCCGATCCTGGCTTCTACCTCGGCGCACGCTCTCTTCAGCGCCGTCATCGATTATCTGGAGCAGCGGCCGGAGTTTGACCCTGAACGGATTGCGATCATGGGTCGGAGTTTCGGCGGGTATTGGGCGGCGAAAATGGCGTTCGTCGAAGCCGCCCGCCTCCGCGCCGCGGTCGTCTGGGGCGGCGGCGTTCACTACTTCTTCCAGGAGGAGTGGCTGCGCGAGTCCACCAACGCCGAGAGCTATCTGATGGATCACGACATCGCGCGCTGCCGGATTTTCGGCGTGGACAGCGTGGATGAGCTTGCTCGGATATTCCCCCGGATGTCGCTCAAGACGCAGGGATGGCTCGAAAAACCCTCCTGTCCCATGCTGATCGTCAACGGGAAAAACGACCTCCAGACCCCGATCGATGATCTTTACATCTTACTGGAGTACGGCACGCCGAAGTCGGCCCGGGTCTTTCCCGGCGGCCACATGGGGCATACGCCCCGCACCCTGCCGACGATCGTCGACTGGCTAAAAAACGAACTCGCCCCGGCGTAAATATGGGTCGGGGTCGACGCTAAGGTTTGAGCCTCGACCGCTAAAGCTCCCACCCCGGCGCGGGCGCCCGGCCGTTGTGTTACAATCTTCGTGCGCCGATTGCGCCGGCCGCCAAGGCGGCCCGGCCGGGCCGTAAGATGCGACTTCAGCGCTTTGTGATCCTTTTACTTGCCGTTCTCCCGCTTGCCCTGGGCGGGGCGGCTTTGCTCGCCCTCAGCGCTCGTCCCGAGATCGACCGCGCCGCAGAGATCGCTCCCGAGGACATCGAACACGCCAGAGAGATTCTCGCCGATAACGACCCGCGGAAGTTGAAAGCGGGCACCATCCGGACCGTGCATATAAACGAGCAGGACCTCGATCTCGCGGTGAACTATCTTGCGCGCCAGTACGCCAACGGGGGCGCGCGGGTGACTTTATCGGATACCACGCTCGCGGTCCATGCCAGCTTGGAAGTTCCGGGTGCTCCGTTCGGGCGCTATGTCAATATCGCGGCGATTGTGCGCGAGAACGGAGCGGTTCCACGCTTCGAACGCTTGCGAATCGGCCAGCTGCCGCTTCCCGGCCCGCTCGGCGACGCTCTGGTACGCGCGGGCCTGGCCTTTTACCTTGGAATCGATGGATACCGGTCTGCTCTCCAGGCCGTGAAAGAAGTGCGTTTCGATGGAGACGCGCTCGCGCTCACCTACGAATGGGACCCCGATCTCACCGACACGGTGCGCGCTGCGTTGCTTCCGCGGAAGGAGCAGGAGCGGATCTACGCTTACCAGATGCGCCTGGTCGAAATCAGTCGCCAGATGCGAACCAAGGAGGTCTCGCTCGTTGACTTGCTCGTGCCGCTCTTCAGCCTGGCCGATGATCGGTCGCGCGGCGCCGAGGCTGTGGCCGAGAACCGGGCCGCGATTCTCGTATTAACCCTCTATGTGAACCAAAAGGGCTTGAGCCGCTTCGTGCCCGCGGCCAGAGAATGGCCGCGCCCCGACGCGCGCCGCGTGACGTTGAATGGCCGGAGTGATTTCGCGCAACACTTTACCGTCTCGGCCGCGCTTGCCGCCAATGCGGGCGGCGTGCTCTCGGACGCCGTCGGGCTCTATAAGGAAATCGCCGATGCGCGCGAGGGCAGCGGCTTTTCCTTCAACGATATCGCCGCGGATCGCGCGGGCACGCGTTTCGGCGAGCTGGCGGCCTCGAGCGAAACCGCGCTCCAGCTGCAGAAGCGGCTAAGCGCCGGGGTGACCGAAAGAGACCTGATGCCGGAAACACGGGACTTGCCCGAGTTCATGCCGGAGGCGGAGTTTCGGCGGCGCTTCGGCGGCCTCGAGGGCGCGAAATACCGTCAGATGATCGCGGAAATCGAGCGGCGGGTCGCAGGCCTCAATCTCTACCGTTAAGTGAGTTTGTCTTTGAGCCAGCGGGCGACGATCGCCTGTACTTCCCCGTTGGCCTGCCCCGGACGGCGGCCCATGTGGCCGGCGTCCGGGATGATTCTTACGTCTTTGGGGCTGCCGTGCTCCAGCAGCAGATAGATGTCCTCGATCGGATGTTGATCGTCGTTCTTCCCGTTAATGCAAAGTAAGGGTGCCGAGGGCTGATCGATGATCCCTTGCGCCACGAGCGAGAGGCCGGGCGCGATCTTCAAAACCTCTTCCAATGTCTTGACCCCGAAGATATAGGAGCGCGCGTCGAGCAAGCTTGCCGGGCCCATGAGATACTGGGAAGCCCTGACCGTAAGCGCCGGTCGAAGCCACACTTCCTGAAACGTAAGATGGCAGCCCGCGCCCCAGTTGACCGCGCCCTTGAGCCGCTGGGCTTCGACATAGGCGAGTTTCGTCGCCCAGTACCCGCCGAAGCTTCCGCCCATCACGGCGATCCGCTCGCCGTCGATATCGTCACGCCGTTCGAGATGGTCGATCGCCGCCGAGAAGGTCCGCTCGGCGCGTGGCTCTTGCGCCAGGCACGGGTTCTCGCCCGTTCCCGGCATATCGATCGTGAAAGTCGCGAGCCCCTGTTGATGCAACAGCTCGCTGTTCGATCTCCGGTCTTCTTTCCAGCCATCCACACCGCCCCAGTGCATCACCACGGGCGGGCGGCCGGTGCCGCGCGGGATCTGCAAGTAGCCGGCGATCTTTTTACCTTCGAAGGGAATCTCGACGCGCTCGAGCGGGGGATCGAGATAAGGAGCGGCGCGCTGAAAGGTCCGGAGCGCGCCCTGATAACATTTCTTTTTTTCCGGGCTGCTCGGCACCGGGTAGCGGCCGATCCTATAGTATTCGTACGCCTGGTAAAAAGAGCGCCCCGCCTCCCCTCCCTTCCCCTGTTTTTCCTGTTCCTCTGCGAGCGCTTCATAGCGCGCGCCCAGCTTACCCCACTCGCCGCCCCATAGATCGGGATCGAGGCTCGTGAGGCGAGGTAAGATTTCTTCGACGTCCTTTCGCCGCGCGCGCTCGAACGGGTTAACTCTGCCGGCGCGCCTAAGGATATCGGCTTTGATGTCTTCGAGGCTACGGGTTTGAGCTTCCATCGATCGCATCCTTTCCGGAAGGCGGATAAGTACCATTTGTGCGAAACACGGTTGGGGCTCATCCTCTTAGCCGCGGGTCGAGAACTTCCCGCAGCCCCTCGCCCACCAGATAGTAGGCGAGCACCGTGATGAAGATCGCTCCGCCGGGAAAAACCGCGAGCCACCATGCGAACGTGGCGCCGCTCGCCTCGTTCAGAATCGAACCCCAGGTGACGAGTTCGGCGGGGACGCCAATGCCGAGAAAGCTCAGGCTCGACTCGACCAGAATCGCCCCGGCAATCCCGAGCACGACCGAAACGATGACGGGCGCGAGCGCGTTGGGGAGGATGTGCTGGAACATGATCTTGCGATTCGATACCCCGATCGCGACGGCGGCGGTGACATAATCGAGGCTACGGATGCGCAAAAATTCGCTGCGCGTAAAGCGCGCGATCCCAACCCAGCTGGTCAGGCCGATAATCGCCATCGTCAAAAAGATGCTGGGGCGAAAGATCGCGGCCACGGTGATGAGCAGAAAAAAAGTCGGGATCGAGAGCATGATTTCGAATAGCCGCGAAATCGCGATGTCGGCCCAGGAGCCAAAATAGCCGGCGAGCGCCCCCAGGATGACGCCGATCACGACGGCTATGCCGACCGCGACAAACCCGATCGAGAGAGAGATGCGCGATCCGTGAATCATCCCGGCCATGACGTCCCGGCCGAGCCGGTCGGTGCCGAACCAGTGTCGCTTCGAGGGCGGCTCGAGCGGGGCGAGGAGATCGATACTGCTCGGGCGATACGGCACGGGTGGAAAGATCGCCTTTGCGCCTTCGAGCTTCTTGAAATCGACATTGACCAGTTCCGCCGGCCACTGTGCCAGGCCGGCGCTCACGAGATAGCTTCGGAAAATCGGAAAGTACCTCTCGTTTCTGTAGACCAGATAGTAGGGCTTGTCGTTGGCGAGAAAGTCCGCGAGGAGCGCAACCAGGGCCAAAGCCGCAACGACGTAAAAACCGGCGAGCGCGATCCGATTCCGGCGAAACTGCTTCCAGACGCCGTACCACAAGCCGCCGCGCGGCACGGCGGCCTTTTCCGCTTCGGCATCGCGCGCGCGGGCGCCGGCCACCGCATCGGTGCGCATCAGTTCATCCTCGTCGGCTGCCGAACGCGATCCGAGGATCGACCACGGACAGAAGCAGGTCGGAGATCAAAATGCCGATCAACGTAAGCACCGCGCTCACGCTGTAGAGCGCCATGATCGTCGGATAGTCCCGGGCCAGAACCGACTCGTAACCGAGTTGGCCCAGGCCGGGAATGGAAAAGATCGTCTCGATGATGACGCTCCCGCCGATCAACGCGGGCAGGAGCGACGCGAGGATCGTGACCACGGGAATCAGCGAGTTTCGCAACGCGTGTTTGGCGATCACCGCGCGCTCGTGCAAGCCCTTGGCGCGCGCCACCTGAACGTAGTCCTGGCCGAGCACTTCGAGCATGCTCGCCCGCATATAGCGGGACAAGCCGGCAAAGCCGCCGTACGAGAGCAGAACCACCGGCAAAAACAGGTGCCACGCCTGGTCTTTGATTTTTCTCCACAGGGGCCAGGCCGGGTCATAGTCGATCGAGGTCAAGCCGCCGGGCGGAAAAAGATACCAGAAGTCGCCGCCGCAGATGAATACCAGCGCCATCGTGGCCGCCCACACGGTGGGCACGGCGAACAGGACAAATGCCCAGAGCGTGGTGACCTGGTCGCCCAGCGTGTTGCGGTGCGTCGCCGAGTAGATCCCCAGCGGGATCGCCACCAGGTAAACCAGCAGGATCGAGAGCACGTTCAGCTTGATCGTGATCGGCAGCCTCTCGGCGATTTTGTTCCACACCGGCTGGTTGTCCTTGAACGACTCGCCGAAATCGAGCGTCACGACGTTTTTGAGCCAGACCCCGTACTGGACGTGCAGCGGCCGATCGAGACCGTATTGGCGGCGCCACTGCGCCACGGCTTCGTCGATCGAAACCCGTTTGTCGATCGCCACCCCGGCGCCGCCAGCCGCCGCCAAACCGCCCGCGGCGCGCAATTCGGCCGGATCTCCGGGCGCCAGCCGCATGATGAGAAAGCCGATCAACGTGATCCCGATGAACGTCGGGATCATCAAAAGGATTCTCTTGAGAACGTAAGCGGCCATGAGATCAGCTCACGGGCTGCTCGCGATATTTCTGCAGCGCCGCCGGAACCCACCAGTCGATCGTGCGCAGGCCTTCGGGAAAAACCTCCACTCCGTGAATCCGCCGGTGCACCGCCACCACTGATTTGTTGACGAACAGAAAGGTGTAAGGCTGCTCATCGCTCAGGATCCGCTGGAATTCGCGGTACATCGCGATCCGCTTTTGCGGATCGAACTCCCGCCGGTACGCTTCAAGGATCCGGTCCACGCGCTCGTTCTTGTAGCCGATGTGATTGGAGCCGCGATTGGCGGCCTGCGAGGAGTGCCACACTTGATAGGCATCGGGCTCGTTCACCGACATCGCCCAACCCAAAATCACGGCGTCGAACTGGCGGTTTTTCACATCGGCGAGGAAAATCGTCCAGTCCAATTCGCGCACCGAAGCCGCAATCCCGTGCTTTCTCAATTCGTCCTGAAGCGTGAGCGCCACGCTTTTGCGGGTGGTGTTCCCGGAATTGATCTTGATCTCAAAAACAAACGGCACCGTGCGGCCGTCGATCACCTTGTCGAGCACGCCGTCGCCGTCGCTGTCACGCCAGCCCGCTTCTCGCAAGAGCTCGAGCCCCTTTTGCGGATCGAACGGGTAGCTCGGCAGCGATTTGTCGTACTCCGGTCGAAAAAAGTAAATCGGGCTTTCGACCACTTCCCCGAGGCCGAACAGGATCGTTTTCACCATCTGGCGCCGGTTGGTGAAGTACGTCATCGCCTTCCGCACCCGCTTGTCGCGAAAGATCGGGTGGTTGTTGTTCCAGCCAATGTAGCTGTAGTTCGCCGAAAAGTACTCGTATTTTTGGAAGTGGTTGTGAAAACGCTCGCTCCCGGTGCCGCGCACGTGCTGGATCGGCGTAAGCCCCATGACATCGAGGCTGCCGCTCTTCATCCGCACGAGCGCGGCGTCCGGGTTGTTGACGATCTGGTACTTGTAGCGGTCGAGGTAAGGCTGCTCGATGCCCTCCTTGCCGTTGCCCCAGTAGTCGGGATTACGCACCAGCTCGATTTCGCGCCCGGTTTTCCAGCTATGGAAGCGATACGGGCCGCTGCCCATCGGGTTGCGGCTGTAGTTGCGATTGAAATTGTCAGCAAACTTTTTCACCTCGGGGGGCAAGCGATCCTCGGGTCTTTGCAAATCCGCCAGCGTAACGCCCTGCAACAGGTTTTCGGGATCGTAGTAGTGGCGCGGCAGGATATCGATGCCGCCGAGAACGCTCTCGTTGAGAAAGTAAGGCTCCTTGATCGTGAACCGGATCGTGTAAGGATCGAGCAAACGGGCATCGACCACCGAATCGAAGTAAACGCGCAGGAAGGGTGCGTTCACGAGCGGGCACTTGATCGCTTTGATCGAAAACAGCACGTCTTCCCCGGTGAGCGGGCGGCCGTCTTGGAAGCGGACATCGCGCCGCAGCGTGAACGTGTAGCTCAGCTTGTCATCCGAAATCGCGGGGCGCGCCGCGGCGATCAGCGGCTTCAGCTCGAGCGAGCGCGGATCGCGCGTGAGCAGGCTCTGAAAAACGTGTTGGAGGATTGCGCTTGCGGCGGCGTCGTTGCTGGTGAGGGGATTGAGTTGTTCCGGATCGCTCAAGCTGTGGAGGAGAAGCCAGTCGCCGGTCACGGGCGGGCCGGCGCTGTGCGCGAAGGCTTGGCCCGCGGCGGTTTGAACTTGCGCTCGCTCACCGCCCTCGCACGCGAGCAGGAAAACC
>DATMBL010000379.1:0-2882 GCA_035559295.1 Candidatus Eiseniibacteriota bacterium | reverse complement strand
ATGCTTCTGACCTCCCGGTCGCCGATTTTCAGCGAGTCGATGGATTTCGTTACCGCTATTTTCGACGCCTCCGGTCGGCTCGTCGCCCAGACGTCTTATATTCCCGTTCTGCTCGGCGCCATCCCGTTCGCGCTGGAGGCGATTCGAAACCGCTTCGCGCCGGAAGATCTCCATCCGGGCGATGTCATCGTCGCCAACGACCCGTATCTCGGGAACAGCCACTTGCCGGACGTGACGATAGCGAGGCCGGTGTTCTACGAGGGAAAATTGACCTTCTGGGCAGTCGCGAAGGGGCACCAGGCCGATCTCGGAGGCGGAGGCGTCGCGGGCTACAACCCGGCGGCGAAGACGGTTTGGGAAGAAGGGCTCCGACTGCCGCCGATCAGGCTTTACAGCCGCGGCGAATATCAAAGAGACGTTTGGGACTTCATCCTCCTCAACGTGAAAAGTCCTCACCTGGTCGAAGGCGACTTGCATTGTCAGATCGGCGCTACGGTGCGAGGCGAAGAGTCGTTGCGAGAATTGGTCGATCGCCACGGCTTGAGCACCGTCGAAAATGCAATCGAATCGTTTCTGAGCGCGACCGAAAAGGCCATGGGCGCGGCCATTCGAAAGATTCCCGACGGCGTGTACGACGGAGAAAGCCGCCTGGACAACGACGGGATCGAATTGGACAAAGCACCGCTCATCCGTGTTGCCGTAAAAGTCCAGGGAGACAAGCTCACATTCGATTTCGCCGGCTCCGATCCGCAGACGCGCGGCTTCGTGAACAGCCCTTTTGCGAATACCGCCTCGGTATGCTTTCAAGCGCTGTTTGCGTGTATCGACGCAGCGATCCCGATCAATTTCGGGTCGCTCAAGCTCATTCGGATTCTCGCACCGGAAGGGTCCATCGTTCATTGCCGGCCGCCGGCGCCCACCACGGCTTCGACGCTCCTCACGTGCGCCGCGATCGCCGAAGCGATCTGGCTCGCGCTGGCGCAGGCGGTCCCGAGCCAGGTGCAGGCCGGCTGGGGCCGGCGCTGCGCTCCGATGAGCGCGGGCAAAAACCCGCGCACACGCAGACCCTTCGTGTGCACGCACCACAACTGCAAAGGGGGCTCGGGCGCGACGGAAGGGTACGACGGGTGGAATCACACCGGCCCGGTGAGCAACATGGGAGGCTCGCGGGCGACCGACCCGGAAATCTTCGAGCTAGCCTATCCCTACCGACTCCTGGAGTACGAGTTTGCCCCCGACACCGGCGGGGCGGGCAAGTGGCGCGGCGGCATGGGCGCGGTGCTCCGCTGGCGAGTTGAAACACCGGAGATCCAGTGCGTCACCGTGGGCTCCGGCATGCTCGAGGAGACGCGAGCGTTCGGCCTGTTCGGCGGAAAGCCGGGGTCGCTTCCGGTCATGCGCGTAACCGGTCGGGACGGCAAGACGAGGGAGCTGGGCGTCAATCGGTTTTGCGAAGTCTCGGAAGGGGACATCTTCGAGCTGATCTCGCAGGGCGGGGGCGGATTCGGCGACCCGTTCGAGCGGCCGCCCGAGCAGGTCAGAGAAGACGTCGCGAACGGGTTCGTCTCGATCGAAAAAGCGCGGGAAGAATACGGCGTCGTGTTGAAGCAGCGCGGCCGTGAGATCTTCGTCGACAAAGAGGAGACGATCAAAAGGCGGGCGGCGAAAGGAAGTGCCGCAACGGACACACGGATCCATCGATGAGAGCACAAAAAATTGCGATTTCAGGATTGCTTTTACTGGCGGTTGTCGCGGTCCCCGAGGCGCGGGCGCAAAAAGCCAACTTCACGGTGGGTTTCTCGGCTTTTTCTTCGGCGTTCATGCCGGCTTTCGTCGCCGATCAGTCCGGGTACTTCTCCCAGGAGGGGGTGGGCGTCAGGCTGGTTTTTTTTCAGAGTGGAGTAAGCCTGATGCAGTCGGTGATCGCGGGCGAGGCTCATATCGGAATGGGCTCGGTGCCTGAGCTGGTAACCGCGGTCAATGCGGGCGCGAGGGTGAGGGCCGTCTGGGGTATCTCCAATCTGATGCCGTTCGCGGTGATCACCCGCCCGCATATAAGGACCTTCAACGATCTCAAGGGAAAGAGGATCGCCGTCAGCAGCCGGGGATCGTTGAGCGAGTTTCTGATGACGTATGTTCTCAAGCACAAGGGGATCGATTCCCGAGAGGTCACCTACCTGGCTGTCGGAGGCGTGCCGACCCGCTTTGCGGCGATCCAATCCGGAGCCGTCGACGCCAGCCTGATCAGTTCCGCCCACTTCGAGAAAGCGAAGCAATCGGGCTTGAATCTGCTCTTCATGGTCGCGGACCTGATTCCGGAATGGCCGCAAAACGTGATCTACGTCAGGGAAGAGTTCCTGAACGACAGGGACGCGGAGTTCAGGAGTTTTCTCAAGGCTTACCGGCGCGGGGTCGCCACGGCGAAAAAGAACCCCGCATCGACGATCGCGGCCATGCAGAAGGCATTGCGGTTCGATTACGCCGTGGCCAAGGAGGGGTATCATTCCTACGTACACTCGCTGCCGGACGACGGAGCGATTGCCGAGAAGGGGCTGGAATTGTCGATCGATCAAATGGCGGAGTCCGGAACGATCAAAAGAAGGTTCGCCGTGTCGGACCTTATCGACTACCGCTACATTCACGAGGCGCAAAAGAAGTAACCGATTGTTCTGTCGATGGCGGAAGCAGTGCGTGATCTTTGTTATTTCGTAGGGGTCGACGTGGGCGGGACGTTTACGGACTGCGTGTTGGTCGATTCCGGGGGGCGGAGCGCGGTTACGAAAACGTTCACCACGAGGGACGATCCGTCGCGCGGAGTGCTGAACGGCCTCGAAAAGCTTTCGGCGATAGTCGGCGTGCCGTTCGGCGATTTCCTGAGGCGG
>DATMBL010000378.1:0-2702 GCA_035559295.1 Candidatus Eiseniibacteriota bacterium | reverse complement strand
CGCGCGCCTGGCGCTCGTACCTTCATGCCTGGCTCGCTCTCATGTCCCGGGCGAACCGGGCGCTTTGCAAGGAAACGCGGCCCATATGGATCAAAACGCTGGGAACTCAAGTCGGTTTGCTCGAGGGAGCGATCCGCTATCGGGTGCCGCCCGTGCGGTGAAAACCTGGTGAAAGCGTATGATCGGCCGGCTGAAGACTTTGGCCCGATCGGCTTCAAGCGCGTTGAAGCGGGCTCGCGGATTTCGGCTGCAAAACTTCGCCGGTGAGCTTTTTTGCAATTGCTACTACCGCGTTGCCTTCGGTCGAAGCGGCTCTCTCGCGTCAAGTTGGGGTGAACGGGTGGCGGCATGGGAGCGCCGGCAGTGCCGCGGCGATATCCCGCTCGCCCCGGAGGTTTGGGAAACTCAGTACCGGCAGGGGCTTTGGCGTTGCCTTTCGGGTCTCGACGAACTGGCGCGCTACGGCGTGATCGCGGGTTATCTGCGGGCGCTCAAGCCGAGCGGCGCGATTCTCGACATCGGTTGCGGCGAGGGCCTTTTGGCCGGGAGCGCCGCGGGCTACTCCAGATACGTCGGCATCGACGTCTCGGAGGCGGCGCTCGCTCGAGCGCGGCAACGCTACCGCGAGCGCTGTTCTTTTTCGCAAGCCGATGCGCGCGCCTATGTTCCTGGGGATCGTTTTGACGCCGTGATTTTCAACGAGGTGCTCTACTACTTCGACGATCCTCTCGCCGTGGTGTCGCGCTACGAGCGCTGGCTCCGAGCCGACGGAGTAATCATCGCATCGCTGTACCAACATAGCCGGCGCGCGGCGGCAATCGCAAAGCGACTGAAAGCGCGCTACCGGTCGCTCGCTACGGTTGAGATCAGGGCGGGCGCAAAATCCTGGTCGGTGAGCGTCTTGGCGCCCGAAAGTAAGCCCGAGGCTTAGGCTGGGAGCGTGACCGGCCAAGGGCAAAGAACGCGTCGTCCAGGAGGAGAATGGATGTCGGTACGCACGCAAGGCGCGGCGTTTTCAGTACGGCTTTTTAGAGCCGGTCTCAGGCGTTGCTTCTGGCCGGTTGCAACTGTTGCGCGTGCGCTTGCCGGTGCGATCCGGGCGGTCGAGACGAGCGCGCCGGTTGCCGCGCTCACCTTCGACGACGGACCCTCTCCCGACACGACCCCTCGGGTGCTCGAGATCCTCCGCCGCCACCGCGCCCGGGGTACGTTCTTTATGGTGGGCGAAGCCGCAAGCCTTCATCCCGAGCTGGTGGCGCAGGTGGTCGAAGAGGGTCACGCGGTCGGCAGCCATACGTGGAGCCATGCCTCGTTGCCCATGCTCAAAACCACCGAGCGATTGGAGGAGATTCGCGCCTGTGAAGCGGTTCTCCCGCTATCGCGTCCCAGGCTGTTCCGGCCGCCCTACGGTCACCAAAACTGGCCCTGCAGGTGCCTGACCCTGAGTCTCGGCTATGAAGTGATCGCGTTCAGCGTCCACGCCGAGGACTGGCTCGACCGAAGCGCCCCCTGGATGGCGCGCCGGCTCGTCGACAAGATCCGGCCGGGAAGCATTGTCGTCCTGCACGATCGTATTTGCCGCAATATCTTGGCTTCGGGAAAAGAGGATCGGAGCGCCATGATTGCGGCGCTCGACCAGGCGCTGGACCGTTTGGCCGGCCGATTCGCCTTCGTTACGGTTCCGGAGCTGCTCCGTCATGGGCCGGCAGTGCGCGAGAATTGGTACAACCAGCCCCCGCCCGAGCTGCGAAGCGTACTTGGCGAGCACGTGGTCGACATCCGGCGGCGGAAAGCGATTGCCTCGGAGGCAACGCGTCGTGGTTAGCGAGTTCCCGCAATTCACAACTCATGGTTGCTATACGCTTCTCCTCCACCGGCCCTCCGGGCTCCGCCGTCCGATGGAGCTTCTGCTCAAACCGTCGCATGAGGGCAGTTTTCGAAGGAGAACACGAAGGATTTGAAAAATTGCGATTTCTAACTTCGTGTTCTTCGTATCCTCTGCGGTGAGTGTCTGAATTTCTTGGCTGCGGCTCTGCCGCATTTCAAACAGTGTCTCGGGGAGGAGTCATGCCTCGGCTCAACGGCACGTTAAAAAAGGTGTTTAAAGGTACCGTACGAAAAACCCGCCAGTACATCCGGTCGCTGGAAGATGACGGCGCGGTGGAGCGCGATTTCAGTCAAGACGATTTCGCCTATCCATGGCTCAACTCGATTGCGACATCGATGCTGAAGGAGGGACGCGGCGCCGGAAAACCCGGCTACGTCTGGGGCGTGGTTCATGGCGCGCACTTGGCGCAAACCCTCGGCATCCAGGCGATCTCCGCTATCGAATTCGGCGTTGCCGGCGGCAACGGATTGGTTGCGCTGGAAAACATCGCCGAAAAAGCCGAGCAGATCTTCGGTCTTCGTATCGACGTGCACGGATTTGACACCGGCGAAGGTCTTCCGCCGCCGCTCGATTACCGCGATATGCCGAACCTCTACGTCGAGTCCGCTTTTCCCATGGATGTCGAAAGGCTCAAAGCGAGGCTTCGGCGCGCCCAACTCCACCTGGGCCTGGTGCGGGAGACGGTCGATCGGTTCATAGGTTCCGCTCCGGCGCCAGCGGCGTTCGTCTCGTTCGACCTCGACTACTACAGCTCGACTGTAGACGCCTTTAAGCTCTTGTCGGCCGAGAGCGCGCTCCTGCTTCCGAGGGTCCA
>DATMBL010000377.1:0-4923 GCA_035559295.1 Candidatus Eiseniibacteriota bacterium | reverse complement strand
TTCATGGTCAAGTTCGGTTGGCCGCGACCGCCTCTCATCCTCGGATTGACCCTCGGCAAAATCGCCGAGAACTATCTCTGGATATCGACGGCGGCCTACGGCGCGAAATGGCTCACGTTCCCGAGCGTCATCGTGTTGATCGCGATCACGATTTTTACCGTTGCCTACCCCACGATCAAGGAACGGATGGGCAAGGCAAAATACGAGCGCCCGGCAGACGCGATGTAGGGGGCGGTTGCCACGCGCGCACTCCGATGCCAGGTCGAAAGCTCAAGAACCCGGTTGTCGCTTCGTTGTCAGTTTAGAGATCCGGCGGATCGATGCCAACACGAAAGCCCGGCGTGGAATTGGATCCAGCCGGGCTTTCGTTTTGAGGAGCAGGCTTGACGACCCGCAGGGGTAAGGCGCCCCACCACGAGAAAACCTCCAAAAAGCCGCTCGAGCGTGCCCAACCTCGCAGTTCGGCGACAAAAGCGTCCCTTTCGCGGTCAAGCGGCAGCGGCGGAAAAAGGCATACTACGAAACGGCCTCGTTCCGAGTCTCGAAGCGCCGCGCTTAAGGAAACCGACGACCAGCTCGCCCGGGAGAACGAGCAGCTCAGGCGGGAGCGCGATCAGGCGCTCGCGCAGCAGGCCGCTACGAGCGAGATCCTGCGCGTGATAGCGAGCGCGCCAAGCGAGCTTCAGCCCGTCCTGGACACTGTCGCCGCAACGGCTGCGCGGCTGTGCGAAGCGGACGACGCGCAAATATTCCGGCTCGATGGTGATGTCCTCCGTCTGGCGGCTTCGTATGGGACGGTTCCGGTCCGGGAGTGGGCGCCGGTGGTTCGCGGCTCCGTCACTGGCCGGGCTGTAGCGGACCGGCAAACCGTGCACGTTCACGATCTCGCTGCGGCGGCCGAGACCGAGTTTCCCGAGAGCAAACGGTTCCAGGAGCGCTTCGGTGATCGGACCGCCCTCGCGATGCCGTTGCTGCGAGAAGCCGTTCCGCTGGGCGCGATCCTGATCCGCCGATTTGAGGTCCGCCCATTCTCAGATAAGCAGATCGCGCTCCTCGAAACTTTCGCGGCCCAAGCGGTGATCGCAATCGAGAACATGCGACTGTTCCAGGAATTGAGGGAGGCGTTGGAACAGCAAACCGCCACGAGTGAAATTCTGAGAGTAATCGCCAGCTCGCCGACCGACCTGCAACCCGTTTTGGATGTTGTTGCAGAAAACGCCGCCAGGCTTTGTGAGGCGACCGACGCGCAAATTTTGCGCATCGACGGCGATGTTCTTCGTATCATCGCCTCGCGTGGGTCCATCACCGTACCAGCAAGCGTGCGAGCAGAGGGAGTCCCAATCCGCCGTGACATTGTAGCGGGGCGTGCTGTCCTCGACCGTCAGACCATTCACGTCGAAGACCTCGCCGCCGAGATCGATGGCGAATTCGCTGGAGCTAAGCATCTTCAGCAAGCCACGGGCCAACGTGCAACGCTCTCGACACCATTACTCCGCGAAGGCGTCGCCATCGGCGCGATTGTCATTCGCCGTATGGAAGTTCGGCCCTTCTCTCAGAAGCAGATCAAGTTGCTTGAAACATTCGCAAGCCAGGCGGTGATCGCTATTGAGAACGTGCGGCTCTTTAAAGAGCTGGAGGATCGCAACGGAGAACTAACTGAAGCCCTGGAACAGCAGACCGCGACTAGCGAAATCCTGCGAGTAATTGCCGGTTCTCCCACCGACATTCAGCCGGTACTGGATGTGGTCGCGGAAAATGCCGCCCGGGTTTGCGGCGCAAAGGACGCTCACATTTTTCGTCTAGATGGCGATGTCCTCCGGCTGGCGGCTTCTTACGGACGCCTGCCGGGGCTCGAGGGATTCGAGGAAGGCATAAAGATAAGCCGTCATTGGGTGACGGGACGATCTGTTGTTGATCGGCGCACGATCCACGTTAACGATCTCTCGGAAGCAGAAAGCGAATTTCCCGAGGGCAGCGGCTTCGCCCGTCGTTTCGGCCATCGGACCACCCTTGCAACGCCGCTGCTGCGCGAGGGCATCCCTCTCGGGGCGATCTTGATCCGCCGAGCGGAGGCGCGCCCATTTACAGAGAAGCAAATCGAGCTTCTGGAAACTTTCGCCAGACAGGCCGTGATCGCCATCGAAAACGCCCGGTTGTTCCGTGAATTGGAGGCTCGCACACGGGAGCTGGCTCGATCGGTCGAAGAGCTGAGAGCATTGGGCGAGGTCGGCCAAGCCGTCAGCTCGACCCTCGATCTTCAAACCGTCCTCACGACGATCATCGGGTACGCAGTCCAGCTTTCCGGGACCAACGGCGGCGTTATCTACGAGTATGACGAGGCGAACCAGAGGTTTCTCCTCAGGGCCAGTTATCGAACCGAAGACGCGATCCTTGAAGTCCTGCATGCGGAGCCGATTCACCTTGGAGAGGGCGCCGTCGGCAAAGCGGCGACAACGCAGGCGCCGGTCCGAGTTCCGGACATACTCGACGAGCGCGAATATGCCGCGATACGTGTCCGCACGGTGCTCGCCGGTTTGGGGTATCGCTCCATACTGGCCGTGCCGCTCCTTCGGGATGATCGAATCCTTGGAGGGTTGGTCGTGTGGCGACGGTCGCTGGGCGACTTTTCCACGGAAGTGGTAAATCTCCTCCAGACTTTTGCAACGCAGTCGGCTCTGGCGATCCAAAACGCGCGGCTGTTTCGCGAGATCGAGGATCAGAGCAGGCAACTTGAAGCCGCCAACCGGCACAAATCGGAATTTCTCGCCAATGTTTCGCACGAGCTCCGCACGCCGCTCAACGCGATCATCGGTTTCTCGGAAGTTCTCCTGGAAAAATTGTTTGGCGAACTAAACGTCAAACAAAACGAATACGTGGGCGACATTCTATCCTCGGGTCGCCACCTGCTGTCATTGATCAACGATATCCTGGATCTTTCGAAGATCGAAGCCGGCCGGATGGATTTGGAGATGACGACGTTCGATCTGCCGGCGGCGATCGAAAATGCGCTCCTGCTCGTGCGCGAGCGCGCCAGCCGTAACGGGATCAAACTCGATCGTATCATCGACGGCCGCGTCGGCGATTTCCGGGGGGACGAGCGCAAGATCAAACAAATTCTCGTGAACCTGTTGAGCAACGCGGTGAAGTTCACTCCGGAAGGCGGTCAGGTTAAAGTCGAGGCCGCAGCGGGAGACCGGTCCGTGATCATCTCCGTTACCGACACCGGTATCGGCATCGCAAGGCAAGATCATGAGGCAATCTTTGAGGAGTTCCGGCAGGTCGGGACCAATTATGCGCAAAAGCGGGAGGGTACCGGACTCGGTTTAACGCTTACGAAGAAGTTCGTCGAGATGCACGGCGGCAAGATTTGGGTGGAGAGCGAGCCGGGCAAAGGCAGCACATTTACATTCACTTTGCCGGTAGCATAGAGGACACCTCCCGCGAGGGCGCAAAGACGCCAAGTTATGAGTGAAAACGAATGATGAATGGACTCGAAGATTGACTTCGATATTGACCTTTGCGGCTTAGCGCCTCTGCGGGAGATAATCCGAGTCCTATGGCGAATGAGTTGATTTTGATCATCGAGGACAACGAGAAGAACCGCAAGCTCGTGCGGGATGTGCTTGAGGTCAAAGGCTACCGTACTGTCGAAACCGATACAGCCGAAGATGGATTCACGCTCGCGCTGGAGAAGTCCCCTGCCCTGATTCTCATGGACATTCAGCTGCCGGGAATGGACGGCATCACCGCACTGAAGCGCCTTCGGGCCGAGCCAAAGACAAAAGGTATACCGGTCATAGCGATCACCGCTTCCGCGATGACCCACAACCGGCAAACGATGCTCGCCGAGGGATTCAATGGTTATCAGACCAAGCCCATCGGCTTGAAAGACTTTCTAGCGGAAGTGGAAAGAGTACTCGCTTTAGAGGGCAAGTAAGCGCCCAGCCGGTATCCGCCGTTTGTTTCGGATTTTCGGTTTTCGAACATGAATACTCCGGCCAAAATCCTCGTCGTCGATGACACGCCCAAAAACGTTAAGCTCTTGGCGGACTTGTTGTCGGTCAAGGGCTACAACGTCGTAACGGCGGAGTCCGGCGCGGAAGCATTGGGAAAGCTGGAGATCGAGAATCCTGATCTTGTGCTTTTGGACGTCGTCATGCCGGAGATGAGCGGCTACGACGTGTGCCGGAGGATTCGAGATAAACCTGCGACCGCAACGCTTCCCGTGATCATGGTCACGGCCCTCGACCCTGCGGAGGAGCGCGTCAAGGGCCTCGATGCCGGAGCGGATGATTTCTTAACCAAGCCGATCCATCAACCCGAGCTTCTCGCGCGCGTTCGCTCACTGCTCAGGATTAAAGACCTTCATGACAGGGTCCTAACTCAAGCGGCCGAGCTTGCCGAGTGGAACAAGACTCTGGCGCAACGGGTGGAAGAGCAGGTCGAGCAACTCGAACGGCTCGGGCGCCTCAAGCGCTTTTTCTCGCCCCAGCTCGCCGATTTGATCCTCAAGGGCGGCGCTGAGGACCCGCTCGCGACCCATCGGCGCGAGCTGACGGTCGTTTTCCTTGATCTCCGCGGTTTTACCGCCTTCGCCGAAACCGCTGAGCCCGAGGAAGTCATGGCCGTGCTTCACGAGTACCATGCGGCGATGGGCAAGCTGATCACCGAATACGAGGGTACCCTGGAACACTTTGCGGGCGACGGGATGATGGTTTTCTTTAACGATCCGTTACCGCTTCCCAATCCCGCGGAACAAGCGATCCGCATGGCGTTGGCCATGCGAGAGCGCGTACACGAGCTGACTTTTAAATGGCGCAAATTGGGCTATGACTTGGGTTTCGGAGTCGGCATCGCTCAGGGATACGCCACTATAGGCGCCATCGGGTTCGAGGGGCGGTGGGAATACGGCGCGATCGGCAC
>DATMBL010000376.1:0-9179 GCA_035559295.1 Candidatus Eiseniibacteriota bacterium | reverse complement strand
ACGCTCAGCACCTGTCCGGTAATGTAACTCGCGCCGGGGCCGGAGAGGAACGCAACCGCCTCGGCCACCTCCTCGCTTTTGCCGAAACGGCCCAGAGGAATCGCGCCGAGGAACTCCTGCCGGAGTTTTTCCGGCAGCCGGGCCGTCATGTCGGTTGCAATAAATCCCGGCGCCACCACATTGGCCGTGATGCCGCGGGACGCCACTTCTCTCGCTAGCGCTTTAGTGAATCCGATGATTCCCGCTTTGGAAGCTGCGTAGAGCGACTGACCGGCGTTGCCCATTTGGCCCACCACGGACGAGAGACTGACGATTCTCCCGTAGCGTTGGCGAACCATAACCCGACACGCGGCCTTGGTGCAAACGATGGTCCCTTTGAGGTTGGTGCCGATGACCCTGTCCCAGTCGTCCGGCTTCAGGCGGAGCAGCAGGTTGTCGGAGGTCACCCCGGCGTTGTTGATGAGAATATCAATTTTTTGATGGCGATCAACGACGCTACCGATCGCGGAGTCGGTGGCGGCGCCGTCGGTGATATCGAACCGGCATAGCTCGCCGCGGCCTCCGGTTCGGGTCAGTTCCTCGAGCGCGGCGTCGGCCGCGTCACGATCGCCGCGGTAGTTGATGATGACGTAAGCGCCCCGCTGCGCCAGGCTTCGGCAAATGGCGCGACCGATGCCGCGGCTCCCGCCGGTTACCAGAGCGATCTGGCCTTCGAGCTCCATGTCAGCCTGCGGCCAATCTGGAGAGGTCCTCCGGCGATTCGAAGGAATCGACTTGCAAATCCGGCGAGATTCTCCGAATCAAGCCCTTGAGGATTTTCCCCGGCCCGACTTCTACGATCCGAGCGCAGCCGAGCTGGCTCAGCTTTTGGACTGATTCCTCCCAGCGAACCGGCCGCACCGCCTGCTCGATCAACAGCGACTTCACACGGGCGGGATCGGAATTCACCTCAGCCTCCACGTTGGTCACGACGCCGATCCTGAACGGCCGAACCTCCACGCTTTCGAGCACTCGCTCCAGGCCTTGGGCCGCGGGTTGCATCAGCGGGCAATGAAACGGCGCGCTCACCGGCAATTCCATCGCTCGTTTCGCGCCCCTTTCGCGTGCCAGGAGCATCGCGCGCTCGACCGCGCTTCTGTGTCCGGCGATGACGATCTGGCCGCCGCCGTTGTAGTTGGCCGGCGTCACGACTTCCGTGCCTCGGGCGCTTTCGCAAATCGCGCGCACGATTTCGTGTCCGAGCCCGAGAATGACGGCCATGGCGCCGGTCCCTTCCGGCACCGCCTCCTGCATGAGGCGGCCCCGCGTGCGCACGACCCGAACGGCGTCGGCAAATTGCAGCGCTCCGGCGCCGACCAGCGCGCTGTACTCGCCGAGGCTGTGGCCGGCTACGAAATCCGGGGTCAACGAAGTTTCCGATTGCAAGACACGCAGCGCCGCGATCGAAACCGCAAGAATGGCCGGCTGCGTGTTTTCCGTGAGTTTCAGTTTGTCTTCCGGGCCGTGAAAGCAGATTTCGCTCAGCGGAAAACCCAACGCCCGGTCCGCCTCCTGGAGCGTCTCTTTCGCCGCGCTGAACCGGTCGGCCAGGGCCTTCCCCATGCCGACGTACTGCGAGCCCTGGCCCGGGAAAACGAAAGCGAGCTTGCCGCCGTTACTTGCCACCTTTTTGTTCTTTCGGCTCGCTTTCCGCGGCCGGCCGCTCTCCCAGATTTTCGATGCTCGACTTGATCTTCTGCCAAATCCTCGACGGGAAACGCCGCTGTTTTTCATCGCCGCGCGCCGGAGTGGCAGACAGGGCCTCCGCGAGATGGCGATTCACGTCGTGCGTCACCGATTCGGCGGCAACGCGAATCGCGTTCTTGATCGCGCGTGCTCCGGAGCCGCCGTGCGCGATGATCGCCACGCCGTCGAGCCCGAGCAGCGGCGCGCCGCCGTATTCGGCCCAATCGACGTGGCTGTACGCCTCGCGCAGCGATTTGCGGCTCATCAGGTACCCCAGGCGACTGGCGAGGGTCCTGTTGAACGCGCCCTTCAGGATTTCTCCGACGAAACCGGCCACTCCCTCCATCGTCTTGAGCACGACGTTTCCTGTGAACCCATCGCATACGATGACATCGGCACGGCCATCGAAGATGTCTCGGCCTTCGACGTAACCGATGTAGTTGAGACCCGAAGCGGTGATCAGATCGCGCGCCGCGCGTGTGAGTTCGTTCCCCTTGCTCTCTTCCTCGCCGTTGCTCAAGAGCCCGACGCGCGCATGGGCATGTCCCAGGACGTGTTCGGCGTAAACCGAACCCATGACCGCGAACTGCAACAGGTGCCCGGGCTTGCAATCGACGTTGGCTCCGGCATCGATGATGACCGTGCCTTTGCGGCGGCTCGGGACCACGACGGTGATCGCGGGCCGGATCGCGGGGAGAAGCGTCCCGACGACGAACATGCCGGCAGCCATCATCGCCCCCGAGTTGCCGGCGCTTACGACCGCCTGAACCTCGCCGCGCTTCATCATCTCGAAAGCGACTTTGATCGAGGAATCTTTTTTTCTGAGCCCGCTCGTGGGCGACTCGCCCATCGCCACCACTTCGGAAGCGGGCTCGACCGTAATCCCGGAAGGAATTGGAGCGTGGCGTCTGAGCTCCCGCTCAACCGCCTCCTTTTGCCCGACCAGCACGAGATCGGCGGCGATTTCACGAGCTGCCAACACCGCGCCGTCCACGACCACGCCGGGAGCGTGATCTCCCCCCATCGCATCGACGGCCACCCTCGGCATAGGGACGGGAACCGGATCAGCTCTGTTCTGTTTGGATGACGGCGCGGCCACGATAGAAGCCGCAGTTCCGGCAGGCGCGATGAGGCAAGACCGTTTCGCCGCACTTCGGGCAGGTGCTCCATTGAGGCGGCGTGAGCGCATCGTGCGCGCGCCGTTGCCTTTTCACGCGTCTCGAGGTTCTTCGCTTCGGTACTGGCATAGTCCAATCTTCCCCTGCCGGCTCCCTGGCAGATCCAACATGAACTTTGAAAGGAAATTGCTTAGCGGCCGACCTTCAGCGTGCGAAAGATCGACATCCGCGGGTCATGGGCTCCCGAGGAACAGGCACACGCCTCGACATTCAAGTTGGCGCCGCACTGGCTGCACAGGCCGCGGCAATTTTCGTCGCACAGCGGCCGGGTGGGCAAGGCCAGCAAGACTTGCTCTCTGATCAGTGGGGAGAGATTGATCTCTTCGCCCGAATACTGACTCAAACCCAGCTCATCCCGAGTCAGTTCCCCCATTTTCTTCCCGGCCGTGCCCGGACCCGGAGCCAAAACGAAATCAAACGGACTGTCCAACGTGAACGTGTACCGGCGCAGGCAGCGGCTGCAGTGTCCCTCGAATGATCCTCGGAACGCGCCCTCGAAAAACAAATCCGCGCCGGCTCGGTAATAGGTGAGAGCGACGTCGATGAACGCCGGGAACTGAAAGTCGCGAATCTGTCCGGGAGCGTAGATCTCGTTTAAGCTTTCGATTCGTTCTATGCTGTTCAGTTCTTTGGGAGATGGCGTTACGTCATCGACCCGTATGATCATGATCAAACCTTCGCGGGTTCAGTCCATTATGCATATAGACAAATGCCTCGCTTGTCAAGCGAATCGCCGTCAAGCGCGCGGGAAAAGCTGCGAACTATCGCGCACTTCGGCGCTCCGCGCCGGTGTCGAGGCTTCCGTTCCGAGCGCTCGCGCGACCGGTACCGGGCGCTCGAACGGCTTGAGTAACCAACCGCTTTTTGCTAACGATTGGTTATTCGCGTCATGAATTTGCCTCTCCCGCTCCAAGAGCAATGGCGCGGCCGGCGCTACAACTCCTACAACCGGGTGCTCAAGGAAACGTTCGATGCGCGTGTTTACAAAGTCGGCCTGCGGATGGACTTTACCTGCCCGAACCGCGACGGCACGGTTGCCGTCGGGGGGTGCATTTACTGCAACAACGCCAGTCACACGGCCAAGGACTACCGCCCGCGAACGTCGGTCCGAGAGCAACTCGAACAAGGCGTCCTGGCGATCCGCCGCCGTCACCGAGCGGAAAAGTTCATCGCGTATTTCCAAAGCTATACCAACACCTACGGTCCGCTGGCCAAGCTCGAAAAGCTCTACCGTGAAGCCCTCGATTTTCCCGGTGTCGTCGGCCTGTCAATCGCCACGCGCCCGGACTGCTTGCCCGATGATGTCTTGGCGCTGATCAAGGATCTCGCGCAAGACACATACCTGTGGTTGGAAATCGGTTTGGAGTCGATGCATGATCGCACATTGGCGTGGGTTAACCGCGGTCACGGGCTTCGTGATTTCATCGACGCGGTCGAGCGCGCGAAGAAGCGCTGCATTCGCGTTTGCAGTCACTTGATTTTGGGCTTCCCCGGCGAGACGCGCGCCGATATCTTGGAGACCCCGGCGCTGCTCAACCGGCTCGGACTCGACGGCGTGAAGCTCCATAACCTCCACGTGATCAAGAACACCGTCTTGGAAAGGATCTACAACGCCGGCGGGTTTGCGCTCCAGAGCCAGAGCGATTATGTAGCGCTCGTCGTTGACTTTCTCGAGCTTCTCGATCCGAAAATCGTCGTTCACCGTCTCACGGGAGAAACCTATCGGGAGATCACGGTGGCGCCGCAATGGTCGATCAATAAAATCGGCGTCGTCAACGCCATCCAACACGCGCTGGCGGAACGCGATACCTGGCAGGGGCGTTGTCTTGCCGGGATCGACGCCCGTTACGTTGCCGCGGCCGAGGGAGCTCGACTGTGAACGGCCATATTGGTTTGATCCATTCCCTACTGCCCGCTACTGCAGACATCCACGTGCTCGTCCCCGAAGACCACCCTTCGGCGCGCAATTTGGGCACCGAACGAGCCGGCTCGGGAACCATCGTCGATCCCGACGGCTACATCCTGACGGTTCACTACGTAGTCTCGGGAGCGAGCTCAATTACCGTGACGCTCGCCGACGGCGAGCAGTACACCGGCGCGATCGCGGCGCTTGACCAGGAGACCGGCTTGGCGTTGGTCAAGATTCCGGAGCGGGGCCTGCCGTTCTTGCGCGCGGCTCCGCCCGGCTCGATCGCGTTGGGAGAACCCGCAGTCATCGTCGCGAGCAGCGGCCAGGTCGGACGGCGGGTGAGCGGCGGCTACGTCACCTCATTCGAGAGCTACGACGGCCACTGGGAGTACATGCTCGAAAAAACCATCCGTTTGACTGCGGTCAATCCGGGATTCGGCGGTGGGACGCTTGCGGATTTCAAGGGGCAGCTGATCGGCGTTGTCTCGCTCAATTTAACCGAAGTTGGGAAATTCACGCTCGCGATCCCGATCGACTACTACCTGCAGTACGAGCAGGAACTCAAGCAGTACGGGCGGGTTCGAAGCCGCCCGCCTCGTCCATGGCTCGGCTTTTATCCGCAGCACATGGCAGGCCACGTCGTGATCGGCGGAGTCGTCCCCGGCGGGCCGGCCGATCAGTACGGTCTCAAAGAGGGAGATATCATCGTCAGCGTCGAAAAGACCAAAATCCGTTCCCGCCCGGAGCTGTATCAAGAAATCTGGAAAAAGCGTCCAGGCGATCGGATCTCCTTTAGGATTCTTCGGAACGAAGCCGCGCTCGAGCTCGAAGTGGTCGGCGGCGATCGCGCGGAGCGCTCGCGACGGTAACCGTGCCTGGCAAGCTACTGTCTCGCGATCGATCCGCCGGCGAACGCGTGCGCTCAAAGCCAGCTGACCGCTCAAAAATGGCCAAACGTGCCGGTTAAAAACACCTGTTCGTATCGGGTTATCTACGGCGACACCGACCAGATGGGCGTGGTGTACTACGCTAATTATCTCCGCTGGTTCGAAAAGGGCCGCTCCGAGTTGCTGCGCCAGATCGGCTTGCCGTACGCCGAAATCGAAGCCGGGGGATTACACTTCCCGGTAATCGAGGTTACGTGCCGCTATCGCCAGCCGGCGCGTTATGACGATACGATCACAATCGAGACGGAACTGACCGAGTTGGGACGGGCGAGTCTATCGTTTCATTACAGGATTCATCGAGAGAACACGCTCGCTGCCGAGGGAAGCACGAAACATGCGTGCACGACGTCCGACGGCCGCGTCATGCGCATACCCGACGAGCTGGCGAAACGACTGCGCGGGGAAGATAATTCAAATCGTCCCAGCCGTTCAAACCCTTGAAGCGATTCGAGCGAGTTCTAGAGCGCAACCAACCCCGTCCAATCCTTTCGGCCGTTTAAACCGTCTGAACTCGCTACGCGCTTGCCGATGCGGCCGGCTCCGCGAGCGCCGCCTCGATCTCGTCTTTCACCTGAGGGTCGGTCTCGGCCTCGAGCCGGCACTGCAATCCTGATCTCGCCGCTGCGGACCCGATTCGGCCGAGCGCCCAGGCAGCATGGCCACGCACCAACGGCTCGTCATCGCCGAGCGCGTGAAGGAGCGCCGGGACAGCTTCGATCGAGCGCAAATTCCCGAGCGCAACGGCGACGTTGCGCAAAAATCCGCGACGCTTCGCTCGGAGAATCGGGCTATCGCGGAAGCGCGCGCGAAACTCCTCCTCGCTCAAGGCAAGAAGCGGGATCAGCGCGGGGGCATGAAGCCCGCTGCGTGGCGCGAAGGCGGCTTCGCGCGTCGGCGTTGCCTTGACGTTGTACGGACAGACCTCCTGGCAGATATCGCAGCCGAAGATATGATTTCCGATGAGTGGCCGGAGATGGCGCGGAATCCAGCCCTTGAGCTCGATCGTCAGGTACGAGATGCAGCGGCGCGCATCCAATACATAAGGGCCGACGAACGCTCCGGTCGGGCACGCGCGCAAGCAGAGATCGCAGGCGCCGCATCGATTGCGGATCGGCCTGTCGTACGCAAGCGGAATGCTGAGGAAAAGTTCGCCGAGAAAAAACCACGAGCCTTTCGCCGGCGAAATGAGGTGGGTATTCTTTCCGAGCCACCCGATGCCGGCGGTCCCGGCAAAGTCCCGCTCCAGCACCGGACCCGAATCAACGAAGACCCTGCCTTCAACCGGAGCGCCGCACAGCTCGCGAACCTTCTCGAGCAACGCTTCGAGACGCGCGCGCACGAGCGTGTGGTAGTCGTCACCCCAGGCATAGCGGGAGATCCAACCGGTGGCACCCGGAGCCTGTTTTGGCCGCGCTAACGGAGTGTAGTAGTTCATTGCGGCCGACACCACCGATACGGCCCAAGGAAGCAGCTCGTGCGGATCCCTCCGCGGCCACTCCGTTCTTGCCATGTAGCCCATGTCGCCGTGGAATCCCGCACGCAGCCACTCGGCAAACGAAGGCGCGTGCGGCGGGGGCCGCACCGGAGATATGCCGACGAGATCGAAACCCAGGCGCTGCCCGGCCTCCTTGATCTGAAGCGATAAACCGGGATTCGGAAGATCCGAACCCACCGCCTCGTTTCTTGAGCGCTCCGCAGGCTCGCGCGCAACCGGAGAATCCATGAGCCATCACCATCGAGTCGACTGCGACATCCTGGAGCGCTGTTTGTTAGTGCATCTCCCTGACCACCCCGAATTCAGTGGTAGGACTTGCTCCCTCGAGGCGCGTCGTCGTTCGCTTCCAGCAACGGGCGGCGACCCGCAAAACCATCCTCGATCCGATGCCAGTGGCTCACGCTGGGCTCGCCGTACTGCCAGCAGAGAAAGACGACTTCCGAGCCGAGCATGCACGGAAAGTCAAGCAACCCCTGTTCGATCCCCTTGCACATGCACCCATGGCGGTGAATTTCGTCCACCAGCCCTTTGATGCGCCCGATGAAGTGCGCGATCTCGCTGTTCTCCTGAAGACGGTTCATCAGGTGCGGCGCGTCGGGATCGAGACGCTGTTCGCGAATGACGGTTTCGGTTTTGGCTTTGAGACGCCGCAGGGATTCGAGAATCGCCTCCACCAGCGGGCGCAGGGTGGGAAGCAAGGCGTTGGCCTCGTCGACCGTGAACAGGCGGGGATAAACATCGTGGTTTTCCATCGCTTACCCTCTCGCTTCGATTTCCATCCCCGCGCGGATCTGGCGCAAAAGCGCGATGTTGTCGGAATGACCCGTCATGCGCGCGCTGATTCTCCCCCGAATCGGCCGGCCCAAGAGGTAAAAGTCACCGAGGATGTCGAGAATCTTGTGACGGGCGAGCTCATCGGGAAATCGCAATTCCGTATTGATGATCTTTTCGTCGCCGATCAAAATACAGTTGCTGAGCTTGCCGCCGTTCGCAAGCCCGTTCTTTTGCAGCTTCTCCATATCGCGCAAAAAGCCGAACGTCCTTGCGGGCGCAATCTCCTCTTTGAACGACTCCGCGCCGCGGTGAACGTAGGTGTATTCCTGCACGCCCACGGGCGCGGGATAGCTCAAGAAGTAGCGTACCGAGAACAGCTCGGCCGGTTCAATGGCGATCGACTCGCCGCCGCCCGTCGAAAAACGATAAGGCCGATCGACAACGATCTCGTTCAGCGGTTCGTCTTGTTCTTCGATGCCCGCTTCCTCGATGAGCTGACAGAATTCGAGAGCGGAGCCGTCCAGAATCGGCACCTCGCCCTGAACTTTGACCAGCAGGTTGGCGATGCCGTAGCCGTGAAGCACGGCCAAAAAATGCTCCACGGTTCCCACGGCAAAACCCTTGCTCCGAAGCGAAGTCGCGTAGCCGGTGGAGCCCACGTAATCGAGGTGCGCGGGCACCTTGACATCGCCGGAAAGCCCGGCGAACAGCACGCCCTGGTTGGGCGGCAGCGGGTGGAGCACGAGGCCGGTTTTAATTCCTGAATGCAAGCCCTGGCCCGAGATCACCACGCTTTTCTTGAGCGTTCTCTGCTTGACCACCCGTCCCGCCGGACCGGGCGCCGGCGCCGGGCCCGTTCCCCGCGCCTTTTCTTTTTGCGTCGATGCCGCGCGGCCCTTCGACCGGCCTCCGGCCGCCGGCGGCTCGCCGAGAGCCCGCTCCACGGTTGACAGCAGCGCGTCCAGCGACAACGGTTTCTCGATGAAATCAAACGCCCCGTGCTTGGTCGCCGTCACGGCGGTGTGGATGTTACCGTGACCGGAAATCATCACAACGTTGACGTCCGGCTGCTGGCTCTTGATTTCTTTGAGCAACCCGATGCCGTCGATCTGGGGCATCCAGATATCCAGCAGCACCAGATTGGGCTGTTC
>DATMBL010000375.1:0-6682 GCA_035559295.1 Candidatus Eiseniibacteriota bacterium | reverse complement strand
GCGCTGAAATCTCCACGACGGGCTCTTCGGTCAATGAGATTACTCGACGACTCGTTCCAGGAAACGCTTCTCTACGTATCCGGGTCGGTTGCCACGCTTGGATTCGATGCGCAGCCAGTCGCCTTCGGCCCTGACGACGTTCACTTTGATGCCCTCCGGGAGTTTCTGCATGATGCGATGCTGCGTCCCGGGTCCTTCTCGTAGGTCCACCTCAGTAATCGTCCGGTAGGTTCCGGCAAGCGAAGGCGCGCTTTTGCTCGGAGCCGCGGATTTTGCCTCGAGCGGGCGGGCATATCTCTCCTCGATATACCCGGGCTGGTTACCGTGTTTGGACTCGATTTTCAGCCACGAACCTTCTTTGCCCACGACGTTGATCTTGATGTCCTTCGGTATCGTTGTGATCACAGGGTGATTTGTCCCGGGCCCTTTTCGCACCTGGGTATCCGCGGTTGTGATGTAAGGGCCTTTCACTGCTTGGCCGTAAGCGATCGCGGCTCCGAACAGCAGGACCGTTGCCACGCCAACGGGTTCAATCCATTTCGTTAAAAGCCTCATGATTTAATCTCCTTTCGATCGTCAGCCATGCGTGCTCACTTCTTTTTCCATGTGCCGCTGTCGTCTTGGATCCACCATCCGGAATTCGCTTGCTGGATCCAGCTTCGCGCGAAGATCGCCTTGATCTTGGGAACCGCGTCGCGCGACATGTTGTTCGCTTCGGCGATCTCGCGATAGAGCGCCTCGCGATCCCGGTTTTCGGCTTCGACGAGCTGCTGAATCTCGGCGCGCTCCTTGAGTGGCAGCCCGTCGGTCGTTCGCACCGCCAAAAGCCCGTCGCGTCGGATCCCGACGTTGCCGCGATCCATGTGAGGTTTGATCAGTTGACTGCGCTTGCGGATCGAGTCTTTCAGCGCGCGGATCGCGGGGTTGGACACGTTGATGTCGGCCTCCTGCGCATAAACGTCGCTCGCGATCTGAAAAGAAATTCTCATTGCGTTCGGCGTGAGCAGCCTGCTCTGCGGCGCTTCCTTCTTGGCCGGCTCGCCGGGTCCGCCCCACGTCTCTTTGACGATCTCGTCCGCCGCTCGCTCCACGGCTGCGGCCGGAAAGTAGATATTGACCGTCACGCAAGCGCTGGCGAGAAACGCCAGACCAACGATAAATTGTTTTACCATGCAACCGCTCCTCAGTTCGCCTTTGGTGTTTCCCTCACGCCGATCCGTTCCAGCCGGCGCAAGAGTTCGGAAAATCCGATCTCTTGAGTATGGCTGATGATATTGACCGTCGGCGGAATCCAGCTCCCGACCACGAGATACTCCTTGTCATCGCGTGTCTCGACTCCGCGGAGCGTCAATTTGTCATTGCGCAAAGTCGCCTTGAATCCGAGTTTGCTGTAGCGGAAGTTCTCAAACAAGCCGGCAAGCCCGGCGTAGAGAGCCGTGGCGTCGTTGCCGGAGCTCAATACGGTGATGTTGTTGAGCGCTTCGACGCTGATCCACTGATCGCTATCGGAGCGTTCAACTGTGCGGACCTCGCCTCTAAAGCGCGCCGGCTGTCCGTCGGTGACGACCAGATCGTCGAACCTTCCTTCCAGAATGCCCGAGATGCGGCCGAATGCAAAGCTTTCGGAAGCCTGATCGAGGTGGATGTCGTGAAAGCGCAGGTTCAACCGGATCGACGGCAGCGAGGAGAACGGATTCTCGATCTCCAGGCTGCCGATGCGCGCCTGGCCGCCGAACACATTGATCCTGATTTCGCCGTCGCTGCGAAGCGCGCTCCCGTCCCATGCCATCCGCGGAATCGATCCGGCGAGGGTCCCCCCGAAGCTGGGCCAATTCAAACTCCGGGTTAACCGTTCGAGTTGAACGTCGCGCGCCTGGACCGAAAGGGAAAGCGCGCGCGGATCCGCGATGACATCGGGCCAAACGACGTGACTCAAGGCGATGACGCCACCGAAAACCGGGATCATTACAGGGTCTCGAAACCGAAGCGCGTTATCCCAGAGAGTAAGCCCGCTCTCGACCGCGCCGACAGCCTCCGAGCCGATTCGTGCCTCGGCAATAGCGAGCCTGCCGAAACGCGCCTCGGCGCTCGCCGCCGGCTCCCGCGGGGCTGGCAAGTGAACGCGAAAGGGCAGATTGAGGGTCAGCGGGCCGATTTCCCACCGGCCGGTGTCGGTTCGAATTGCCGCCTGGCGCAGCTCCAGCGCGCCTTCGGCTACGAGTCGTTCCCTGTCGCCGCGCACTTTCATCGAAAAACCGAGCCGCCCCGCGATCTTCAATTGGTTCAGAAACGGATGGCTCTGATTGAATGTCTCACGGACCGTGGAGTCGAACAGCGCGCCGGCATCGAGCCCACGGCTTGCCGCTTCGAGGGTGAAAAGACGGCTGCCGGCAAACTGCTCGATCGTGCCGCTCAGATCGACGCGGCCGATAGCGGCAGCGGCGACGTTGAAACGCCGCAGCTGAATCACATCGTCCCCGAGCCTGTACTCGCCGTCGAAAGCGAAGGTGGGGCGATACGCTTTGAGATCGGCGAAAAACTTTCCCCAGAGAAGCTGCCCGTTGGCGATCGAAACGCGGCCGGTAAGTGAAACGCGGCGCGCCATGTCGAAAGCCGCCGCGATTCGGCCGGCGGCGGCGAAGTTCTCGCCTATTTTGTTCGCGCCGGGCAACGCGAATCGGCCTCCGGTCAGCTGTAGCCTGCCGGTCGCGGCAGGCCCGCCCCGGCCGGTTTCAACGTCCCCCTCGAAGCGAAGCTCCGCGGCAGAGAATTGCGCGGAGCCGTTCGTTTCCACGGCCACTCGCTTGGCTTGAAGGATCAACCGTTGCGAGCGTAGAGAGCCGTCGCTCCACTCCCAAGGACCGTTCAGGCGCAGATCGGCGATGGACACCCCTTCGGCGCTGATGCCGAGCCCCGAAGCTCGTGTTACGCCTTTGAGCGCGGCGGATTCCCACGGTCCCTCGATTTCGACTTCGGCGGCCATGGCGCCGCGATAGTTCCAGTTTCGAAGCGGCTCCGGGAAAAAAGACTTTAGATTTTCTACCGGCACGTCGCGGATCGATGCGCGAAACGATGAGAAGCGCAACTGCGGTTGCAGCACGATGCGCCCGTTTCCTTCAGCGCTTCCCAAAGGAGAAGCTACGCGGACCGCTTTGACCTCGAGCGTATGGCGCTCGAAACCGTAGAGACCTTCGAGACGAAGCGTCGTAGCGCCTTCAGGGATCGTGATCGGAAAGCGGTCAAGACGTCGGGGAAAGTCGGTCAGGCGAACATCGAGCGAGACATCTGCCTGCGGGGAAGCGGCACCGCGGCGGAGCCCCAGATCGAACGTTCCGCTCACTTCACCCCCGGCCAGCGTGAACGCCTCCGACCTTCCGGCGCCGGTGATCTCCAGGATCCCCGTTTCATCGCGGCGGAGCTGGAAATCTGCCTGAAGCGATCCTGCCGGTGGATCCGCCGATACTCTATCGAACACCCGACCGCGCCGATGTTGTTGCAGGTGCACCGCGGCAGTGACTTCGGTCTCGCTCTGTTGAACGGTGACATCGGCCGAGCCGGCGAGCGCCGGAACTTCGGCGCGCAGGGAGAGCCGGCCGGACTCGCCCGCGTTCAAGTTTTGCGCATTTATTCGGATGCCGCGGAATTCCACTCGACTATCCGGAACCGTCGTCAGCACGACTGTGGCGTTTTCGACGTTCAGATGGCGCACGGCGAGGGCACCGGGCGCCGGCGCTGGCGGCGACATCCAGTTCTCGATATCGAGCCGCAAGACCGGGTTTTGAAGCCGAATCCGGTGGATCGTGCGTGACAAAAAATCGAGCGGGTTGATCGTGATGACGAGCTGGTCCGATTGAAGGAGCGTCTTCGAGAACTTCGAAACCGTGACATCGCGGGCAGAAAGCCGAAAAGGCGGGAGCATGGTGAAACTCGAGACCGAAACGTCATAACCGGTCCGAGCCGCGATCTCCGCCCGGGCCCACTGCTTGAATCGGTCGGTTTTGACAATCGCATCTATAAGGATAAATGCGCACAATACGGCAATCGCCGTCGCGAGGGCTGCTTTGAAAAATCGTTTTTTCAAAGCGGACATAGCGCGACGATACACTTGTGCCGTTAGACGAGCAACTCGCGTCCATGTTGCACGTCATCGGAAAAACGCGCGGGCAAGATGCGGACTTCGTCGGAGAAATTTTGCCAAGCCTCGGGTTTGACATCGTTTTTCCCGCTGGACTATACGACAGGGTACACAATTTCGCGCCGAAGCCGGATACAAACAGTGATTGCTGTTTGCGGACGGCCGAGTCGTTCGATGTCGGGCCGGGCCTCTCGGATAATCAAGGAGGTTCTTATGTTCAAGGAATTCAGAGAATTCATCGCGCGCGGCAATGTCGTCGATCTGGCAGTGGCCGTCGTTATCGGAGCGGCGTTCGGTAGAATCGTCACCTCCTTTGTCGAAGACATCCTCATGCCGCCCGTCGGTTTGCTGCTTGGCAGGGTCGATTTTTCGAACCTGTTCATCAGCCTGTCGGGGCAGGATTATCCCAGCCTCGCCGCGGCTAAAGCGGCGGGCGCCGCGACGCTGAATTACGGGGTTTTCTTGAATAACGTGCTGAACTTTTTGATCATCGGCTTTGCGATTTTCCTCTTGGTCCGAGAAATCAACCGGCTGCAAAGGCCCCAGCCCGCTCCGTCTCCGGAAACCCGAAGCTGCCCGTACTGCCTATCGGCAATTCCGATGAAAGCGACGCGCTGCGCCCACTGCACGGCGGAGCTCCCGGCTACGGCGGCGCGGTGAAAGCGATCGGTCGCCCCAGGCCGAGGTGACACTCGCCGTATCGGATCAGCCCGATCGGCGTATTGCTAGCTTCCCGAGAACCGGTTAGAGTGACCTTGTTTTTTTAAACGAGCGATCCGCCTGGGCATCGGTTTCTTTTGCAAGCGAACGTGACGATTTGAGGCGCGAGCGTGAAAGGGCTCGTTTACCAAAATTTTCACATTGTTGCGGTCGCGCGTCTCAACGAAAAGACCGGTTACTGGCTGCCGTCGGTTCGCGTGAGCTGGCGCAATGCCGGCGAGGAACAGCAGGTTGAATTCCAAGGGCCCTCCGATCGTTTCAAGACCCAAGAAGAAGCCGAAAACCACGCCCTGTCGATGGGAAAACAATGGATCGATAACAAGACTCCGCTGCCTTGACGAGCGCGTAATTCAGGTTGGTCCAGGGACATGTTAAGGCTGCGCGCAGGAGAGCGAGTCCTTCCGGAACGGAGCGAGCACTGGCGCAACGCGCAGACGTTGGAGATGGTCGCACCCAATGCTCCCGGTCCGGGCTGGTGATGCACCGGTTCATTGACCGGCATTTGACGAAGGCCCGTGGACCTCGACGCAGTTGAAAAAATCGCCAGAGCAATTCTGTACGAGGGTTACCTCTTGTACCCCTATCGCTATTCGGCGGCCAAGAATCGGTATCGCTGGAATTTTGGCGTTCTCTATCCGAACGACTTTGTCGCCCAGACGGCATACGAGTCAAGCCGGATGCAAGCCGAATGTCTGATCGAAGCATCTCGGGAAGCGACGGTTCGGGTGCGACTGCGCTTTCTCCAGCTCACGTACGAAGTGCGTGCGGCAACCGGTGGGACGGCTGAGCAGGCAATCGAGCGCGAGGTCTCGGGCGTTGAAGGCCGTCTCGTCGAGCTTGCCGGAGGCCCGGTAACGTTTCCCTTCGAGTTCGACGCCGAACCCGTGGGTGCAGAGGAGACATGGGGCGGGCTGGACGGAACGGGCCGCGCCCCGCTCCGGGGAAAAATCGACCTCGCCGCCGCTCCGCTCGATGCCGGCTTGTTCAAAATCACCGTGAACGCGCGCAATTTGACGCGGCTTCGGTTCGTCGATCCAAGCCAACGAGAATCGATCCTGCCGCAGTGTTTTCTGTCGACTCACATGATTCTCGAAGCGGTGGGCGGTCGGTTCCTCTCCCTCATGGATCCTCCTTCGAGGTGTCGGCAAGTTGCTCGGGAGTGCCAGAACATCGGCGCTTGGCCCGTTCTCGTAGGTGACGACGGGGACGAAACGCACATGCTCGCGGCGCCTATCATCCTTTACGACTATCCCGAAGTTGCGCCTGAAAGCGCGGGTGATCTCTTTGACGCGACCGAGATCGATGAGCTCCTGACTCTTCGGATTCTGACTTTGACGGAAGAGGAAAAGGAACAGATGCGGCGCGGCGACGCCCGCGCACGGGAACTTCTCGATCGAACTGAAGCACTCTCGCCCGAGCAGAGACTCAAACTTCACGGGGCGGTCCGTGTGGGCAAGCATCGGCGCCGGCGAGGGAGCGGGCCGTGAAGCGCGACGACCCGTCGGTTCAACGAGACAGGCCGCCGCCGACGTCCGTGCATGTGGGCGGCATCGAGCTGAGGGCGGGCAGCCGGGTACGGCTGCGCCCGCGAAACGGCGGCGATATCCTCGACATCGTCCTCCTGGGCAAAACGGCGACCGTCGAATCGATCGAGCAGGATTATGATGACCGGATCCATCTCGCGCTCGTCTTGGACGATGATCCCGGCCGAGACCTAGGCGTCATGCGCCAGCCAGCCCATCGGTTTTTCTTCTCGCTCGAGGATGTCGAGCCTCTGGATGAAACATGAAAGCGCCAACATGACGGCAGCGCGGGTCCTCGTGGCGG
>DATMBL010000374.1:0-2776 GCA_035559295.1 Candidatus Eiseniibacteriota bacterium | reverse complement strand
CGATCTCGGCCCCGACCGACTTGCCGATCCAGTTGCGCTGCATGGTGAGCACCTTTTCCGGCCAACCCGAGAGCTTCGAGAGGTTCGAGAGCAGCTCCTCGGCGTATGCGGTGATGCGAAAAAACCACTGCTCGAGTTCCTTTTGCGTCACTCCCGTGCCGCAGCGCCAGCACGTCCCTTCGCTTACCTGTTCATTCGCCAGCACGGTCTCGCATGACGGGCACCAATTGACGAACGCATTCTTCTTGTAGGCCAACCCGCGTTGATAGAACTGCAGGAAGATCCACTGATTCCAGCGGTAATACTCCGGCTGGCACGTGGCGATTTCCCGCTCCCAATCGTAGGACAGGCCCATGCGCTTCAACTGGAGTTTCATGTAGGCGATATTTTCTTGCGTCCATCGTTCGGGGTGGACGCCGCGCTCGATCGCGGCGTTCTCGGCGGGAAGGCCGAATGCATCCCAACCCATCGGGTGGAGCACGTTGTACCCGCGCATTTGCTTGTAGCGCGCCACCACGTCGCCGATCGAGTAGTTCCGCACGTGGCCCATGTGGATCCGGCCGGATGGGTACGGGAACATCTCGAGCACGTAGTACTTGGGCCGGGCGCTCTCGGAAGCCTCGAAGCTCTTGCGCTCTTCCCAGATTCGCTGCCACTTCTGTTCGATGGCGGCAGGTCGGTATCGGTCTTCCATGACGAAAAATCAATTCGGTTTGGCGCCGCTCGAGTGAGCCACCTGGTCGAGGATGCCGTTGATGAATGCGGCGGCGTCATCCGAGCCGAAGCGTTTACCGATCTCTATCGCTTCATCCAAGCTCACGTTCGGAGGAATATCGGGACAGAAAAGCAACTCGTAAATCGCCATTCTCAATATGATCAGCTCGACTTTGCCGATGCGCTCGAGTTTCCAGTTCTCCGCCGAGCGCGCGATCAACCTGTCGATCGTCGCCTTTTGACTCACGACCCCCGAGACCAGGCGGCGCGCAAACTCGCGCGCCTTTGGGCTCCCCTCGAAATGCTTCAAAAAAAACTCCAGTGCCGCGCTCGAGGTGTCGCCCGTAATCTCGATCTGGTAGAGGGCCTGGAGCGCGAGTTCCCTGCCCTTGCGTCTCGTTCCCATAACTGGCGGTACGGAAGATTGGATGCGGGCAGATCCGCCGGACCCGCTAACGCGCGAGCTGGCTCAACACGCGAACCATTTCAACCGCGGTAAGCGCAGCCTCGTAGCCTTTGTTGGCGTCCCGGTAGCCGGACCGTGCCATCGCCTGCTGGCGGTCGTTGGTCGTCAGTACCCCGAAGCCGATCGGCAGGCGGTGGCGCAGCATCGCCTCGGCGACCCCGCGCGCGACGGCATCGGAGACGTATTCGAAATGAGGTGTTTCACCGCGAATCACGGCGCCCAGGCAAACCAACGCATCGTACTGGCCGGCCTCGGCCATTTTTTCCGCCGCGAGCGGAACTTCGAAAGCTCCGGGCACGTATACGACCGTAATCCAATCCTCGGCGGCGCCGTGGCTCCTCAACCCTTCCAGCGCTCCGTCCAGCAGCCGCTGCGTGATATCGTTATTGAACCGGCTCACCACGATGCCGATTCTCAACCCGCTCGCGTCGGCTTTAGCTGTAATCGTTTGCGCCACGGCTGCCGGCAATCGCTCCCGGTCTATTTTATCGATTTGGTTTCAAGATTGGAGAACAGATGGCCCAGCTTCTTTTGTTTGGTGCGCAAATAGCGAATGTTGCTCGCCTGGGGCGGCATCTCGAGCGGGACCCGTTCGATGACCTTCAGGCCGTAGCCCTCGATCCCCGAGATCTTGCGCGGATTGTTGGTGAGCAAGCGAAGCCTCTTAACGCCGAGATCGCGCAGGATCTGAGCGCCGATGCCGTAATCCCTCAAATCCTCTTTAAAGCCCAGCTCGAGGTTCGCCTCGACGGTGTCGAGCCCTCGATCCTGGAGCGCATAGGCCTTGATCTTGTTGGTGAGACCGATCCCTCTGCCCTCTTGATGCATGTAGATGAGAATCCCGTTCCCCGCCTGATCGATGAGCTTCAACGCCTGGCGTATCTGGTCGCCGCAGTCGCACCGCTCCGAGCCAAAAACATCTCCGGTCAAACATTCCGAGTGGAGACGCACGAGCGGTCCGTCGGCCTCGTGGATGTTGCCTTTGACCAGCGCCATGTGTTCGGTTGCGTCAACCTCGTTGCGATAGACGATCGCCTGGTACATTCCGCCGTGAATCGTCGGGAACGTCTGTTCGGCGATCCTCTTGACCAGGCTCTCCCGGCGAATTCGATAAGCGATGAGGCTTGCGACCGAGACGATCTTGAGTCTGTGACGCTGCGCGAGACGCTCCAAGCTCGGTAGCAGGGCGACCGATCCGTCATCCTCCAGGATGTGACAGATGACGGCCGCCGGTTTCAGTCCAGCGGCGCGAGCGAGATCAACCGAAGCTTCCGCCCGTCCCGAACGCGCCAGCACGCCGCCGGGCCGCGTCTGGATCGGTTGCACGTGGCCCGGGATGATGAGGTCCTCATGCTTGGTCGTGTCCGCGAGCGCGACTCGGATCGTGTGCGCCCTGCCCTCTGCCGATACGCCGGGCGCGCCTTCCGATCGCGCCGAAAAGGGCGCTCCGAACTGATGGCCCGTTACGGTCGTGCTTTCCTGCGGAATCAACGGGATGCCGAGCGCGCGGAACCGCTCCTCCGTGAGCGCGAGATAGATCACGCCGCGCCCGTGGTGCAGCATGTAATTGATGCTTTCACCCGTGGCTTTCTCGCC
>DATMBL010000373.1:0-6766 GCA_035559295.1 Candidatus Eiseniibacteriota bacterium | reverse complement strand
TTCGCGGCGCGCCGACGAAGCCGCAGCCCTTGCCGACCGGCTTGGGCACAAGCCGCCCCTCGATCATGGCGAAGGTGACGCCTCGGTTGTCTTGCACGGCTTTGGGCGCGCGCGAGCGGTACGGCTCTTCGAGCAAATCGGCCCAGGGAATATTTCGCTCCATGACGTGACCGTCGGCGTCGATGATGCGCATGCGCAAACGTCCTTTCGCGTCCAGAACGGCGCTTACTTAACGCTCAGAATGCTCGCAAGCTTACTCACGATTGCCGGATCCAGTTTGAAAAAACCGTCCACGAGCGCCTTGACTTCTTCGCCGGTAAGGGGATTGACTTCGAGCTGCGCCTTCTTCGCCTCGGCGAGGAAGTCCGGATCTCTGAGAGTGTTCTGAAACGCCTTGCGCAGTGTCTCTACTCGATCCTTCGGCGTCCCCGGGGTGGTTGCGTAAACACGGGTGATCGCTCCCGGCGCAATACCGCCGGCTCTGATGAGTTCCCGCGCCTCATCGGATTTGGCGAGGTCGAGCGCGAGCGGGATATGCGGCAGGTCGGGCTGTTTTTTCGACGTTACCTGCAGCACCGGATAGACATCGCCCGACTCGAGTCCCTTTCGCCAGGTCACGCGAATCGATTCCCACGCCCAACACGCGCCCTGTAGCTCGCCTGCGTCGGCGGCAAGGCGGATGTCGGCGGTCCCCTTGTAGCCTTCGATTAGCTGGATCGGCAAATGGAGCGTCGCTTTGATCGTGCGCACGACATCGCTCGTGCTGTTTCCCGGCCCGAGCCCTCCCATTTTCACCGGGGTTTTTGCGGCGAGCCATTGCTCGACCGTTTTGATCCCGCTTTCCTTACGTAAAACGCAGGCGACGTTGTCTTGGATCGGAACACCGAGCCATTCGAATTGACGCATGTCAAAGTCGAAGCTTTTCGGATCGAGAACCTGGCTGAGAACCAGATAGCCGTTGAAGATACCGAACGTAAGACCGTCCGGCTTCGCCCCGCTATGCAAGTATTTCGCGGCAATGCGCGTGGCGGCGCCGGTCATGTTTTCCACCACCAGGGTCGGATTGCCGGGGATGTGCTTGCTCATGTACCGCGTCATGGCGCGCGTGTAGACGTCGAAACCGCCGCCTGCGGAGCCGCCGACGATCACGCGGATGGTCTTGCCCCGGTAAAACTCTTCCGCCGCAAGCAGCGGCGCCGCTACGGCCAGCAGCCAGCCGATCGATAACAGCGTCCACCTGAGCTTCATGAGCGTACCCTCCCGCATGGCTCTTATAGTTGGCTGGGCCAAATTGTCAACGTGTTTCGTGGCGCGCCTCGGAAGACCAAGGAGAAAGTTATCCTTCCAGCCGGGGACTATCTCCTGTCTGGCTTTCAGGTGTAGGCTTAGATCAGGGAGCGGACCAGGCGAGCACCATGGATACGAGGAACACCAGCGCTCGAGAGGGTTCTCAGAGAGAGCTCGTCGAAGCGATGGCGGCACCGGGCTTTTATCCCAATGCGCCGTCCGAGGTCATACACAAGGAGACGCACATCTCGCACGTTTTTCTCGCCGGCGATCTGGCTTACAAGGTCAAAAAGGCCGTGCGCTTTTCGTTTCTCGATTACTCGAGCCTGGACAAGAGACTCCATTTCCTGAGCGAGGAGTTGCGACTCAACCGCAGGCTCGCCCCTTCGGTTTATCGCGGCATCGCGCCGATCACCCTCGAGCGATCGGGATATCGACTCAACGGATCGGGCGCGCCCGTGGAATATGCTCTCGTGATGAGGCGCCTCCCGGAGTCGCGCCTGCTCTCCGCGCTCATCGAATCGGGGGAATTGGATTCCGAGATGATGCGCTCGCTCGCAGTCGTTCTGGCCCGCTTCCATGCCGGCGCCGAAAAAGCGGATGAAGTCGATCCGGCTACGTATCCCGATACCGTTGCGTCACAGTGGAGAGAAAATACCGATGATCTACGTTCGCTGGCTTTGCCGCCGCGCGATCGGGAAAGCCTGGGAATCTTCGAAAGCTTCGGCCGAGAATTTATCGAGCGCTACCGGGCTCTATTCCGCAGGCGCGCCGCCGAGGGCTGGATCCGCGACGTTCACGGCGATCTCCATTGCGAGCACGTTTGCTTCGCGCCGGAGGGTATTCAGATATACGATTGCATCGAATTCAGTCCGAAGCTGCGCCGGTGCGATCTCGCTTCGGAGATCGGGTTTCTTCTCATGGACGTGGATGTGAGAGGCGCCGGCGGTTTTGCGCCGGATTTCCTCGACGCCTATTTGGATCGCATGAAGGATTCCGACCTTCCGAAGCTGCTGCCGTTTTACCAGTGCTACCGCGCCCTGGTGCGCGCCAAAGTCGAAGCGATGCGCGCTCCGGCGGCAGATGCGGGGCGGTCGCGCTACTTTGGGGCGGCCGTCCGATTCATGTGGAATTCGTTCAAGCCGTTTGTCGTGCTCGTTGGCGGCCTCACCGGCAGCGGCAAGTCCACGTTGGCGCGGGCTCTCGGCGAGCGAATGGGTGTGCCGGTAATCAACTCCGACGCGGTCCGCAAGAGCATAGCCGGAGGCGCCGGCGAAACGATCGTCCCGTTTGAAGCGGGAATCTACAGCCGTGAGATGACCGAGGCGACTTACGCAGCGATGCTCGAAAAAGCGGAAAAGGAGCTGGGCGCGGGAAACGGCGTTATCCTCGACGCCACGTTCGGCCGGAGGGTCGACCGGGAGAGGGTGCGCGGGCTTGCGAAGCGATACTCGGCACCCCTGACGATCATCCACTGCCTCGCATCCGAGAGGAGCACGAAAGCGCGCCTCGCGCGCCGCGGCGCGGAGGGACGGGATATTTCGGATGGCCGGTGGGAGATCTATGTGCGTCAAAAGGAAATCTTTGAGCCTTTGACCGAGGACGATGCGCGGGCGTGTTTGGAGTTGAATACCGAAGCGGCGCCGGAAGCTCTCGCGCGCGCAGCCGAAGCGTTTATCATGGATCGGGTGCGACGCTCTGGATGAGACGGGTGCGCCCGCAAGGCGCGGACGCGCGGCGAAGTTCCAACGCTGTCGCGGTCCCATGCCGTTCGGGTTGCGCCCCGGGGGGCTTTTTGGCATCTTCGGTGTCCGGGAACCTGAGCGGCTCGAAGACGACCCGGACAATAATCAACCAGCGCGACCATTGCATCTCGCGGGCGCGTCAGGAGGCGACCCAAGACATGACCAACAACCATCAGCCGAAGACCGTCGTTTTGTTGCGCCACGGCGAGAGCACGTGGAACCAAGAGAATCGTTTCACCGGGTGGGTGGATGTCCCGCTGAACCAGAAGGGGGTGGAGGAAGCGGCGCAGGCCGGCCGCGCATTGATCGAGCAAGGCTACAGGTTCGACATAGCCTACACTTCTCTCCTCAAACGAGCGATCAAGACGCTGTGGATCGTGCTCGAAGAAATGGACCTCATGTGGATTCCCGTTTTTCGAAGCTGGCGCCTGAACGAACGGCATTACGGCGCGCTTCAGGGGCTGAACAAGGCCGAAACGGCGGAGCGCTTTGGGCTCGAGCAGGTCATGATCTGGCGCCGGAGCTACGATATCCCGCCTCCGCCCCTCACCAAGGAAGACGAACGTTATCCAGCGAAGGATCCGCGCTACGCTTCGCTCAAGCCGGAGGAGATTCCCCTTACCGAAAGCCTCAAGGACGTCGGGGCGCGTTTTCTGCCGTACTGGCACGGCAGCATCGCTCCCGCGATCCGCGAGGGCAAACGGGTGCTGATCGTGGCGCACGGAAACAGTCTCAGAGCCCTCGTCAAGTATCTCGACAACCTGTCGGACCAGGAGATCGTCGACCTGAATATTCCCACGGGTATTCCGCTGGTCTACGAACTCAAAGGCGACCTGACGCCGATTCGAAGTTTCTACGTGGGCGATCAAGCCACGGTCGAACAGGCGATACGTGAAGTCGCCGGCCAGATCGGCCGTAAATGAGCCGGACCGGGATTAGGCTTCGGGGTCGAGATCGGGGATTCTCTTGACC
The DNA here is from genome assembly GCA_035559295.1 of Candidatus Eiseniibacteriota bacterium. Taxonomy (GTDB): domain Bacteria; phylum Desulfobacterota; class Binatia; order UBA9968; family UBA9968; genus DATMBL01. The sequence continues at coordinate 2,762 of DATMBL010000373.1, read as the reverse complement.
TCGTCCAGCCAGGCAGTCGCTTCGCTATCGCTGGGCGCGCGGTAGTCTCCGCGGGGCGACAGCGAGCCTCCGGAACCGACCTTCGGCGCGTTCGGTATGCAGCTCCGCTTGAACTGACTCATCTGAAAGAATCGCATCGCGAACACGGATAGCCAACGTTTGATATCCGAGATCGTGTACTGATTCCTCTTCGCTTCCGGGATATCGGGCCATCGTCCGATCGTGCGGTCTCTCCAGGCGCAGTAACAGAGAAACGCAATTTTCGAAGGCAGGTAACCAAACCGGGTGATGTAATAGAGCGTGAAATCCTGAAGCTCGTATGGACCCACGACCGCTTCGGTCCTCTGCGTCGGTCCATCCTGGCCGGGCTCAGTGGGAATCAGTTCCGGGCTGAAGTCGGTGCTGAGAATGGAGCGAAGAATACGGCTGGTTTCGCTTCCCAGCTGCTTGGTATCGGCGACCCAGCGGATAAGAAACTGAATCAGCGTCTTCGGCACGCTCGCGTTGATGCTGTAATGCGACATGTGGTCGCCCACGCCGTAGGTGCACCAGCCGAGCGCGAGTTCACTTAAGTCGCTGGTGCCCAACACCAGGGCCTCGTGCAGGTTAGCCAGCCGGAAGAGATGGCTCGTGCGCTCTCCTGCCTGTACGTTCTCGAAAGTGACGTCGTATACCGGCTCGCCGCGCGCGTAGGGATGACCGATATCGCGAAGCATCTGCTCGCAGCTCGGGCGGATGTCGAGTTCGTGCGCGGTGCAGCCGATCGCCTTCATCAGCGCCCTCGCGTTGGCCAAGGTCGAGTGGCTCGTGCCGAAGCCCGGCATCGTATAAGCGAGAATGTTGGCGCGGGGTTGGCCCATGACGTCCATTGCACGCGCCGCGACGATCAGCGCATGGGTCGAATCGAGCCCCCCCGAAATACCCAATACGAGCTTCGAGATTCCGGAGTGCTGAAGCCGTTTCACCAGTCCCTGGACCTGGATGTTGTAAGCCTCATAGCAGCGACGGTCGCGCAGCGCCGGGTCCGAGGGGACGTAAGGGAAGCGCTCGATCTCGCGCCGGCACAGGAGACGAGGGGCGTTCGGAAAAGCGCAGTCGAAGCCGATCCGACGGAACGCATTGAGGGCCGCCAGGTGGCGCTGAAGGTTTTGAGCGAAACTGTTCTGGCGCATCCGTTCCTGCGCGAGTCGGTCGAGGTCCAGGTCCGCGAGCACAAGCTGGGACTCGTAGCGGAATCGCTCCGACTCGGCCACGAGGTGGCCGTTTTCGTAGACGATCGCGTGACCGTCCCAGGCGAGATCGGTGGTCGATTCACCTGTGCCGGCGGCGGTGTACAGATACGCCGCCAGGCATCGCGCCGATTGATTGGCGACCAGGCTGTGACGATACTCGTCTTTGCCGATCGTGATGTTGGAAGCCGAGAGATTCAGAATCACCGTCGCGCCCGCCAAAGCGGCGTGGCTGGAAGGCGGAACCGGCACCCAGAGGTCCTCGCAGATCTCGACGAAAAACGTGAACCGAGCTTCCTGCCGGCAGTGGAAGAGAAGATGCTCGCCGAACGGAATTTCTTTTTGGCCCAGCACGTCCACCGCGGTGCTCTGAGAGGCCGGCGCCGGAGCGAATTGGCGGCCCTCGTAAAATTCCCTGTAATTGGGCAAAAACGTTTTCGGAACGATCCCCAGAATCTTGCCCCGGCCGAGTACGACCGCGCAGTTGAAAAGAAGGTGATCCACCTGAAGCGGTAGCCCGACCACGGCGATCAGGTTGAGCTGCTCGGATGCTTTCAGCACGTTCCGGAGCGATTCCAGCGAGGCGTTGAGGAGCGCTTGCTGGTGGAACAAGTCTTCGCACGAGTACTCGGAAAGTCCCAGTTCGGGAAACAGTGCCAAGATCGCTGATTGGCCTTCGGCTTTTTCCATGAGCTCGATTGTGCGCGCGCCATTGAAGGCGGGATCGGCGACACGGGATTCGGGGACACCGACGGCGACGCGAATGAAGCCGTGGCTATAAAGGTTAAAAAAGTTTCTCTTGGCTTCCATGGCGGTCCACCCTCTGCGTGCAATATGTCCGATCTTTCACGGCCGAGCAAATCCCTTTGATTCCGGGAGCGAGCCGTTCAGCTTGTGACGGGAGGTCCTGGAACGGCTTCTCCGGGGGTGGTGTTCGACGGGTCCTTCTAGTTCCATTTTGAAGGAACTTGGCAGTTCTGAGTAGTTCTGAGAGCAAATTGGGGCGAAGTTTTCACATTTAAGAAGCCAACCTTCGGACGAGGCTCAGGAAGGCGAATTTTACGACGGAGTTTCGCACCCTCCTAAATTGGCAATGCTTGCTTCGGGACCTGGAGGAAGAACGGCAGTGCAGCGGCGAACTTCTGGAACAGATCCAGAGTATTCAGGCCGATTTTCCGCAGGTAGCCGAGCTTCTGGAGCGCATCTACAAAGACGGCGCGCAACACCGCGACGAACCGAGAGCGATGCTCATGAGAAGTTACCCCGCAGGCCCTGTAGCGAGCCTCGAGCCTTTGCGCGCCCAATCGACCGTTTCGGCGGCCTTCGCGGCGGGGATATAATGTTTTCATGCGGAGATTTCGGCTCGTCGATTTTGCCGCCCATTATCAAAAGGGTTTCCGCAACCATATTGTTCCGATAGATGACGTTCCCGCCCTGGTCGCGTCCTTCAAGCGGTACGGTTGCTACTCAACCTACTTTTTCTATTCCGATGAAGTCCTCACGTACATGAGTGCCCAGGCGGAACTATCCTCG
>DATMBL010000372.1:0-22499 GCA_035559295.1 Candidatus Eiseniibacteriota bacterium | reverse complement strand
CGGCTCCCGTCGCCATTACAACCAAACCCCGCCGACCTCTCGACTCCCACTCATCGATCGCTTTCTTTTGGTGCGGCCACAGCTCAGGCGCAAAAGTAGACCGCGTCATCGAGATATGTCTACTTAGTTCAAAGTCTGCGTCAGGCGGATGCGTGGGCTTCAGCTGAAGGAGTTTATGCTTTGCAGCTTCTGGGAACGGGAGAACCTCCAAAGTCTTTGTCTCATTCATCCACAGCTTTTGAAAATTGCTCAGTTTCGTCGTAACCCGATTGTGCGGGTCGTCCCAGGAAAAAAACACGTCTATCGATTCAAAGTTTTCAATTAAACCTCCTGCTGTCTCGTTCGGCGACCCTGTGAACGCGACGCGATTCCCATCACAGTCTGTGAAAAGTCCAACCTTTTCATGGTAGATTCCCCTCCGAAAGCATCCGAATTCATCCACTCGAATTGCGATCCGGATTTCTAATCGACCGGCTGCCACGAGCCATGCGATACATTCCAACCGGCTTTTTATAACCTCGTCTGGTATGGAGGTGAGCTGCCTAACCAATGCGTTTTGTATGGCTTCTTCTCTTAAGAGGTACCCTTTTTCAATTGCAAAAAGGTCTTCTTCATTGAAGAAGGGACTCGCAACGAGAAACATTTTTCCGCCTCGCTGGACGAAGCGTGAAAGACCCGCTGCCGCAATGGACAATCCATGGGTTGTGAAATACCCAACAGCACGCTCATAGACTTGGCTTACCGACAAACAAGGAATATAGAAATTTCTTACAAGATCATCGACGTCTGATCTATACTCGTTTTTCACCTGTATTGTTTTCAGGTTTTGCATTATTCTTTATCGGTAATCGACAAATCCCACTTGAGGGGAATAGCATGTTTCTGTGCTAGCTCCTGAGCGTCCTTAGCTATTCGCAGGAGGTTCAGCTGTTCGACTTTCAGATTTGCGAGACCAACTTTCCATCCCTTTACCTCACCTCTCCATTCCCATTCATAAAGCTTCAGCTCGTTGCCGCGGTCGCTGCTAACTGCGCAGAGAGCAACGAGACGCGTTTTCGTCCGAAGGTAAATGCGATAGTCAAGGAGCTTGTAAAAACTCGATACCGGTAGAAGGGGCGTGTCGCTGTCTGACTCAGTTTCTTTGGAGCGCACCAATGATTCCCTCCCATAGGTAATTCTGTGCGCGTTTTCGCTCGAGGGACATCAGCCGTTTTGACCTAACACCTGTGGCAATTTGTGACAACGCAGGATTTTACCAAACCTCAGCAAAATAAGCTCTACTTTCTTGCTCTACGTGCTTTTTAACCTAAGGGAAATACCAAATGTCCCAGGTCAAGAAAGGAAAAAACTTGACAAATAATAGAAAATATGTGCATTGATTACTTCCATAGACATAAAATAAACTTCCAAGGAGACAATTTTGACTTCCAGTGCCAACTCGAGTGGCCGAAACGGCGATTCGTTCTCGTACGTGTTCTCGGCCCTACGAGGTGTCCAGGCGGCACGCGACTATTTTGTCGTCATGTGTCCGCTTAAACTTATTCCGAAGATTTTCTTGTTTGATGAGGACGAAATCCCACCCGAAATGCGTGCTCAACGACTGCTCAACCGCGCTCGGATTCCTGAAATTGCGCAATACATCGTTGAGAACCCGCGCGAGTATGTCTTTGCGTCTATCACTGCCTCAATCGACGGAGAAGTCCGTTTCCAGCCGGTTGCAGACAACGGCCCTGGCAGCAACATTGGGCAGCTAGTCGTCCCGATGACGGCCAAGTTCGTCATTAATGATGGCCAGCACCGGAGGGCAGCTATAGAGGAGGCGCTCAAAGAACGGCCAGAACTTGGAGACGAGACCATCTCGGTGGTCTTTCTTGTTGATGCAGGACTGCAACGCAGCCAGCAGATGTTCGCGGATCTGAATAAGCATGCGGTCCGACCCACCAAATCGCTTGGGATTCTCTATGACCATAGAGATCCCTTATGCCAACTTGCACGAAAACTTATAATGACAGTACCGGTTTTCAAGGGTCTCACAGAAACCGAAAAGACCACGATTTCGAACCGCTCGATCAAGCTTTTCACGCTCAGCAGCATCTATCACGGAACGCGTGCCCTTCTGAATAAGCCGAAGAATGGTCGTATCAAACCTAATGAAGAGGCGCTTGCCATAGACTTTTGGACAGAAGTAGGTAAATACATTCCTGAATGGCAATTGGCGCAAGAAAGGAAGGTAAGCGCTGCCGAATTACGCCGTGATTTCATCCATGCACACGGGATTGCACTTCATACACTCGGAATCACGGGTGCGTCACTCATTGCGGCCGAGCCGAAACGGTGGAAAGAACGACTTAAAGCTCTCGCCAAAGTTGATTGGTCGCGGTCTAACACAAAGCTCTGGGAAGGGCGCGCAATGGTAGGAGGTCGTGTAAGCAAGGCCCACAATAATGTCATTCTGACTGCGGCTGCTCTCAAGAAGGCTCTAGGTCTGCCGCTGTCTCCCGAAGAACAACGGGTCGAGACTCACTTTGAGCGGAGGGAAAACTAGGAAATGGATTTTCGAGAGACAAAATTATCCGGCGAGATCCTCCAAGACCGCTATGACGAGATCCGAAACGTCTATCTGAGTGACCAACGGCCTTGGGTTATCGGGTATAGCGGGGGTAAGGATTCAACCACTGCGCTCCAGCTAATTTGGTACGCGTTATCGGATCTTCCCAAAGAGCGCTTAACAAAAAGAGTTTATATCATCGCTTCCGATACACTAGTCGAGACTCCCCAGATCGTAAACTATATCGATGCCTCGCTACATCGAATGAATGCGGCCGCACAACAGCAAGGACTTCCGTTTAGCGCTCATAAGGTCCGACCCAAAGTCGAGGACTCATTTTGGGTGAACTTAATTGGCCGTGGTTATCCAGCGCCCTCCCAAAGATTCCGTTGGTGTACGGATAGGCTAAAAATAGATCCGGCCAACAGATTTATCTTAGATAAAGTTGCTGAACACGGTGAAGTTATTGTGATCTTGGGAGTCCGTACATCTGAAAGTGCGACACGAGCGCAGGTGATGAGCCTACACCGCATAAAGGGTAGCTTACTCTCACGTCACTCATCTCTACCGAATGCATTCGTGTACACGCCGATCGAGGATTTTAGCACAGCCGATGTTTGGGCTTATCTTCTTCAAGCTCCGTCACCCTGGGGCAATAGAAACCTTGACTTAGTCACTCTCTACAGAAATGCGCAGGCTGGTGAGTGTCCACTAGTCGTTGATCGCACGACACCGTCCTGTGGAAATAGTCGTTTTGGCTGTTGGGTCTGCACGGTTGTTACTAAAAACAACTCGATGGAAGCAATGATCGAGAACGGTGAAGATTGGCTGCGACCAATGCTTGACTATCGCGAGCTTTTAGCTTCTACCCAGGACCCTGCCGTTAAAGCTCAACTTCGAGAACACAAACGAAGAACTGGCCAAGTCCTGATGAAACGAGGCGGCGTAGGTATCGTCTACGGCCCATATAAACTCGACGTGAGAAAAAATCTACTGCGTAAGCTACTCCAGGTACAAAAAGAGGTCCGGGCTGCTGGTCCCAATTCGCAAGAGCAACTCATTAGAGAGGAAGAGCTCCACCTGATCCGAAGGATATGGCGCCTCGAAGCGCAGGATTGGGAAGACTCTGTACCGAAGATTTACCGCGATGTGATGGGGGAAGATCTTGATTGGCCGGTCGATGAACAGGTGACTTTTTCTGCCGACGAGCGCGCGACACTGGACGCAATATGCGAGCGGCACGAAGTACCACCGACATTGGTAGCAAAGCTTCTGGATATTGAGAGAGAGTACCACGGGATGAGCCGGCGCTCATCGATTCACCAGAGAATTGCGGCGGCACTCCAGGAGGACTGGCGCTCGGAAGAGGAGATATTCGCTCAGGATTCAGAGCACTCGGCATGATCCTTACGAATATTACTTTAACAGATTTTGCGACTTTTCGCGGATCTCAGAGTGTCTCGCTCCTCCCTCAAAGCTCTCGTCCCATCATACTTTTTGGCGGGAAAAACGGCTCCGGAAAAAGCACGTTTCTTGAGGCTATTCGACTTTGTCTTTATGGGCCTGGCGCGCTTGGGACTGCCGTTTCCAGAGAAGCATATTTAGATTATCTAGCAACCAGAATTCATTCGAACCCTAACGCTTTAATCCAGCCAAAGTTCGCCTCCGTTGCACTTGAGTTTCGGTACGCCGACATTGAAGCTGTGCATACCTATAAGGTGATCCGCTCATGGGAGAAACGGTCGCTTCATAGTGTTGTTGAGCATCTGGAGGTTACGCGAGATGGTGATTTCCTCGATGATGTCGAAGGAAATCAGTGGCAAGACTTTCTTGCCGATCTAATTCCACCAGGAGTCTGCCAGCTGTTCTTTTTTGACGGAGAGAGAATTCAACAGCTCGCGGAAGACAGCTCTGATCAAGCCACGCTTGCAGAAGCCATTAAGTCATTGCTTGGGCTGAATGTCGTTGAACGGCTTCAAGCAGACCTCGCGATTTATATCTCCAGGACATTAAGACCGAACAGAAATGGTCAGCAAAATCAGGAGCTTCAAAGTATTGAGGAGGGAATAAGCAATCTCAAGCAGGAACTTGCTAGATTATATAGGGCGCGTGAACAATGTAAGAACAGATGCGCGGAATTACAGTCAGCCATTGCTCAGCTCGAAGCAAAGATTCGATCCGAGGGGGGGGTCTTTGCCGGAAACCGTCAAAATTCACTTCAGCGGCAAATCCATATTAAAGCCCGAATAGCACAACACGAGGAATCACTTCGAGACTTCTGTGCCGGTCTCTTCCCGTTTGCGCTTATTCCCAAGCTCTGTACCGAGCTTAGACAGCAACTGTTGCGAGAGGAGAGTGCAACCCAAATAAGGTCCGGCCAGGCACTTGTGGCAAAAGCAAAGCGGGAGATCCTGGCGCGGTTGGAAATCTCCGGCCTCTTAGATGATTTCCCTCCCTTGACAGGCGCGCTAAAGGAGACGCTCCTCAGGAGGATCAGAGACGAAATTCAAAAACCGCTAAGCGTCGAACAAGTAGAACCAACAGAACTCGTTCACCAAATGGCGATTCCAGTCCAGCGTCAAATCCTGTCTTGGATTCAACAGGCAACAAACGAAATTCCCGAGAGGCTTCGCATCCTAGGAGGCGAGCTGGAAACTCTCCACCGCGACCTTCACAAGGTCGAAGCAGCACTACGAAAGATACCGCCGGATGAAATCTTAAGACCCCTCCTTGAACAGCTTCACGTCCTTCACAAAGAATTGGCAGAGATTAGTAAGGAAGCGTTGCTCCAGGATGACACCATACGGAGGGAAGAGTCCAAGCTTGCCGATCTGCAACGCCAGTACAACCTCGCGGCTGAACGAATCGCTCAACTCGCTGCCCAACGTAACAGGCTTAATCTCACCCACAAGATTCAAAAAGCACTTGAGGAGTATGAGTCGGTACTTCTTCAAAAAAAGGTCGTGCAGTTAGAGAAAGCGGCCTCTGAATGCTTTAACAGGCTTTGCCGCAAGAAAGATTCTCTCCGGCAAATCACGGTCAACCCGAAAGATTTTTCCATTACGCTGTACGACAAGCAAAACAGGCCTTTACCGAAAAACCAACTTTCAGCCGGAGAAAAGCAAATATATGCAATTTCAATGCTCTGGGCTCTGGGAAAGACGTCTGGGCGTCCTCTCCCGATCATCATAGATACACCACTTGCCCGACTTGACAGTGATCACCGCCGACTTTTGATCCAAAATTACTTTCCAGCAGCCAGCCAACAGGTCATTATTCTTTCTACAGACACTGAAGTGGACAGGACATACTTCGCTGAACTGAGGAGGGATATTTCGCACTCGTACAGATTAGATTTCGATCCCGAAGAGGATTGTACGAAAATCACCCCCGGGTACTTCTGGAAGGATGCACATGAAGCTCGCTAAACTTCGCCTAACACGCGAGGCCTCAAATCGATTGCCTATTCTGGCAGCCCGAACGGGTTTAACACCGAACCTTCTTTGCCGCATCGGCTTCTGTCTTTCGCTCGGCGAGCAAGCGATCCCTAATCCTGACAACTATCCGGAAGAGGACAGAGAATTCAACCGATACACGTTACTCGGGGAATATGATCCGTTATTTGTAGCGCTACTGACAGAACGCTGTCGCCAGGACAATGTCGATCTCTCAATGCTCGCCGACTACTTCCGAGCTCATATGAATCGCGGCGTCATCTTGCTTCATAGCCGGATCAAGAGCCTAGCTGACCTGGCACAGCTTGTTCCTCGGCCAATTTCTTCTTCCAATTCTTGACTGCCACCGCCGTCTGCACAATATACATGGATCTAAGCCTCTGAGTTAAGGCTGGTCAATCGTAGTCTATGGCGCCCCTGCGAATTCCATACCGAGCGCGTCCAGAATATCCCAATGGTTTGGCTCAGGAAACCTGGCAGTGAGCAGGTTCTGGATGATTGCGCTGGCGAGCTGCATGTCCGTGCGAAGCGCGTCGTAAATTTGAAGTAGGAAAACCGCCGTGGACGTAGTGCTCGAGCAGTTCGGTTCGCCTCACGTCGGTTTTTCCGGGTTGAACCGAGAGTCCTTCCGTTGGGTTTACTTCCCAAAGCCCGTCGTTCTGCAAATGCCAGAACGGCGCTCGAAGGATCTTTATTATCTTTTGGCTTCCATATGTACCTTTCGTTTTCCTTTCTTCCCGCTCCGGGCCCTTCCTTTTATAATGTAGCTCTCCGGCTGCCGGGCGCCGGCGATTGCGATCGGGCCCGAGCCCAGGGGCCCTGGCCCGGGAAACCCCGGCCGGCGGTCCTAATCCGGAATTTCGGGCTCGACGAGTTTCGCGAGCAGGCTGAGCGACTCCTGCCAGCCGAGGTAGCAAGCCTCGGCGGGAATGACGCTGGGCACGCCCTCCTGCACGACGTTCAGCTCGGTTCCACAAGACACTTTTTTCAGCGTGACGGTCGTCTGCATTTCCCCGGGCAGACCCGGATCGTCGAACCTGTCGGTGTAACGGATGCGCTCGTATGGCGCCAGTTCAAGAAACTCCCCGCCGAAAAAGTGGCTCTTGCCTGTGCCGAAGTTCGTAAACGACATCTTGTAGGTGCCGCCGACCTTGGCATCGATGTGATGGACCTTCCCGGTAAACCCGTTCGGCGGAAGCCATTTGGCCATGGCATCGCCGTCGACGAAAGCCTTGTACACTCGTTCAGGCGCCGCTCGAAGCACGCGGTGAAGGCGGATCGTGTGTCCTGCCATAGTTTTTCTCCTTTCGCTCAGTTAATCCGTTTTCGTCCTTCATTTCTACGACGAACCGGCGGAACCGCTTGGGACAAGCGCAGAGGTCGGAGGGTCGAAATCACCTGCAATTGCATCCCCGGCGGATAGCTTCTATAAATCGACGCTGCGGCAGGCGAAATCCATGATGCATCAACCGGTCGAGGAGCGGATCGTCGAGGTGCTGCGCCACCTGGGGATCGAGCGGGCCCACTTCGCGGCCTGCATGTCGCGCGACATCGCCGGTCTTGCGATCGCGCACCCGGAAATCGTTTCCTCGCTGACGATCGTTTGTCCCTGGGGCATGAAGATGGATGCTCTACGCACCCTTAGCTCCCGCCTCATGGTCATCACCGGCGATCAGGGACACGTCGCCGAAGAGGTGCACCGGGCTGTGGCAAGTCTTCCGGAGACGACGCTGGTAGACCTCCGCGACTACTTTAGCCCGCTCTGGGCCGACGTGATTGCGGACCGCACCGAGGACGTCGGCGGGGCCATGATGGAATTCCTATCGCGGATCGAACAGCAACAACCGCTTCAAGAGATAGCACCTTCACAGGCTGAGGGAGGGCTCGCCGATATTTCCTACAGCATTCGCGGATCCGGCCCGCCGCTAGTGCTGTTTCCGCTCGGCCTCGCTCCTTCCCAATGGCAACCGCTACTCCCGTTATTGAGCACGCGCTACTGCACGATCACCCTCACCGGTCCGGTGTTGGGCATGGTAGCTTTCCTCGAAGCTCGCGCTCAGGGATATCTACGACTCGTACGAACCGTGGTCGAGGAAGCCGGCATACGGCCTGGAGAGACTGTGCTTGAAGTCGGCTGCGGCCCCGGGGTGATCCTCCGCTGGCTCGCCCACTACACGCACGGATCGAACCACATCACCGGTGTTGACATCAACGCATACTTGCTCCGTGAGGCGGCGGCGCTCGTCAAGAACCAAGGCCTCGAACGGACGATCACATTGCGGGAAGGCAACGGCGAAGCTTTGCCCTTCGACGATAACGCCTTCGACGTCACGATGGCGTGCACGGTCATGGAGGAAGGAAACGCCGAGCGAATGCTGAGGGAATGCTTGCGCGTGACCAAGAGCGGCGGGAGAGTTCTGGCGATCGTGCGATCGCTGGACATGCCGGGGTGGGTGAATCTGCCGTTGGGAAGCGAGCTCAAGAAAAAAGCGGAAATCCAACGCGGGCACGTGGTCACCGAGGGCTGTGCCGATGCCAGCCTCTACCGGCGCATGCGGGAAGCGGGGCTCAGAGACTTGATCATGGTTCCCCAGTGGGCAACGTTTTCGGCCGGCGAGAGATTGCAATTTGAGCAAGATCGGATCGTCGCCATGCTCGATCCCGAAGAACTGAGCGAGTGGCAAAAAGCGGCCGCCCGGGCCGAGGCTGAGGGGACCTTCTTCATTGCGCAGCCATTCCATTGCGCCGTGGGAACAAAGCCGTGAGACAGCGGCTTCTTTTCCCCGTTACGCAACAGGCGATAACGCAACCGCCGGAGCGAACCTCCGCGTTCGACGAATCACCGGGTCGCGCCAAAAAAAAAGGGGCAACCCGACCTGTTGCCCCGGGGGTGATTTACTTACGGAAGATTACCAGCGATTGCGACTACGGTCGCGGCCTCTGCCACCGCCGCCGCCATCACGGCGCGGCTGCGGCTTGGCTTCGTTGACGGTCAAGGTGCGGCCGTCGAGCTGGGTACCGTTCAGAGCCTCGATCGCTTTTTGAGCCTCGCTGCTCGAGCTCATCTCCACAAACCCAAAGCCGCGCGATTGTCCGGTGAATCTATCCGAGATCACGCTGGCTGATTCGACGGTTCCGTGCGGTGAAAAGATTTCCTGCAGCCGCCCTTCGCTTACCGAATAAGGCAGACCGCCGACGTACAATTTGTTACCCATGTTCTCCTCCTATGAGAGAATGTTGGCGTCGTTACCCTGAGAAGCAGACTGCTAAGAGGCAGAACATGGAAGCTCGGCCACGAAAGCCGCGTCCTGGTCGGATCGTCCTATTAGAGATCGTTTTCGCAAGGAGAGACGGTTAGAGGCCTTCGCCGTTTGTGTCATCCTCTTTCAGAAGGCCCCATACTGAAGTAGGCAAAACGACTCTACGCTTTAACGGAGACTAAGTCAACACCTCAGCGACTCGTCCCTTACGACGCCGATTCGGGGAAGCGAGCGAGGTCGTCTCCGGAGCAGCTCCAGGCGGCGCGCGATTCCCAGAAAATCCGCATCGTCGGCTGCACACCGGGATCTTCATCGAGCGAGCCCGCGGGGATGATCGCGCGCTGGCCGTCGCGGCTGAGGCGCGGCACCGGCGCGCCGCACGTGCGGCAAACCGCGGTCGCGAAGCTCCTCGCGCTCGGTAGATCGAAGCGCATCGTCTGGTCCTGGCCTGAGATCCACTCGAGGTTCGGCGGCGACGCCACCAGGTTGCTCGAGTGGCCGGCGCCCGTGGCCTTGCGGCAGCGCGAGCAGTGACAGTGCGCGAAGCGCACGAACGGCCCGCGGACACGGTAGCGCACCGCGCCGCAGAGACAGCTTCCGTGCAATTGTCGATCAGCCATGGTCAAGCTCCTTTTGACAGAAAATTAACCACAAAGTGTGACATGATCTCCGTGTCCTCGGTCGCGCCTTCGCGGTGAAATCCGTCTTTCCGATTCGCAATTCGCAATCCGAAATCGGCGCGGTTAGGCCGCGCCGGTGCCGTCTTCGCTCGCGCGCAGCAGATACGCCTGAATGAACTGGTCGATGTCGCCGTCGAGCACGGCGTCGGCGTTTCCCACTTCCAGGTTGGTGCGGTGGTCTTTGACCAGGCGGTAGGGGTGAAGGACATAGGAGCGGATCTGGCTCCCCCACGCGATCTCCTTCTTGGTCTTGTGGAACGTCTCCATCTTTTCCCGCTGTTTTTCCACCTCCAGCTCGTAGAGCCGCGAGCGCAGGATCTTCATCGCCATCGCGCGGTTTTTGTGCTGGGAGCGCTCGTTCTGGCAGGCAACGACGATGCCGGTCGGAATGTGGGTTATCCGCACCGCGGAATCGGTCTTGTTGACGTGCTGCCCGCCCGCGCCGCTCGATCGATAGGTGTCGATGCGCAGGTCCGCTTCGTTGATGTCGACCTTGATCGTGTCGTCGACTTCGGGATAGACAAAAACCGAAGCGAACGAGGTGTGACGGCGCGAATTCGCGTCGAACGGCGAGATGCGAACCAGGCGGTGAATCCCGGCTTCGGCTTTCATGTAGCCGTACGCGTAGTCGCCCTCGATCGTGAAGGTCACGCTTTTCAGCCCCGCCTCTTCCCCCGGCTGGTATTCGAGAATCTCCTTCCGATAGCCCCTTCGATCCGCCCAGCGCAGATACATGCGCAACAGGATCTCCGCCCAGTCCTGCGCCTCGGTGCCGCCGGCGCCGGGATGAAGGCTCACGATCGCGTTGCGGCGATCGTCGGGACCGCCGAGAAGCTGCGCCAGCTCGGTGTCAGCCAGGCCGCGCGTGACCTCGGCGATTTTGCTCGCCGCCTCGTTCAGCGCGTCTTCGCTCTTTTCATCTTTGGCGACGTCGAGAAAGAAGCGCGCTTCTTCGAGCCCCGCTTTGTGCTTCTCCCAGGACTCGATGACCTGTTTCAGCGCCGCTTGTTCTTTGAGGACGGTCTGCGCTTTTTCGCCGTCGTTCCAGAAATCCGGACGGGAGGTGAGCCGGTTCAGTTCTTCGACCCGCTTCTGCTTGGCCTCCAGGTCAAAGACGCCTCCGCAAAAGTTCGAGCCGCTCTTCCAGGCGGGTGAGTTGTTCTCGGGTTTCCTCTAGCATTTGCGTTTCATTATACACGCAACCGCCCGCGCTCACAAAGCGCGGCCAAAAGCTTGCGCTCGAGATCGCCCATGATCCGGGCCTCGCGGCGCGAGCGCTCGTGATCGTAACCGAGGAGATGTAAAACGCCGTGAATCAGCAGCGTTACAATCTCCGCCTCGAGCGGCCTTTTTCTTTGCCGTGCCTGCCGCCTCGCCTGCTCGACGGAGATGATCACGTCCCCGAGCAGGACGCCGCCTTCCGGCAAGCGCTCTTCGGACGGGAAAGAGAGAACGTCGGTGGTCTTGTCCTGCTTTCGATGCCGCCGGTTGAGCCGTCGCATCTCGCGGTCGCCGATGAGCGCGACCGCGAGCACTTTGCCGCGCTGGTCGAGGAGCGCGAGCAGATCCGCCGCAATCGCTTTCAGCTGCGGATCGCGAAACCGCTTCCCCGCGCCGCGGCGAACGATCTCGACCGTCACCGGGCGCGATAATCCCGCTCAGACCGCGGGCCGGGCGCAGATCGTGTTGAAAAACGCTGTGACTTCTTCGAAATTGGCATCCTCACCCTGCCCTCTCCCATCGAGGGCGAGGGTTTGGGATAGCCAACATGGCATCGAATTCCCTCTCCCATCGGGAGAGGGTTAGGGTGAGGGCGATTTTCACTCTCTCCGGGCGCGCGTAAACTCATGTCACACTTCTCGGGATTTGAGGCGGAAGCGCTTTGACGATGCTGAAGAGCCGGTTCCATTTCGCCGCCCAGCTATTCCCCCGGTCCGCCCCTTTCCTTCGGCAGCGGTTTTTCGCCCCAGCCCCAGGTGGAAATGTCGAACAGGTTGCCGTCGGGGTCCGAGCCTCGGGTTTCGGCGTAGCTCGTCCCCTTGGGCCGCGCCTTCGGCGCCCCCTCGGGATGCAGTTCCCGGATCCGCCGCGCCACCTCCTCGGCGTCTTCGACATGAAAACCGAAATGGTAAAGCCCGGCGGCATGCCCCGGCTCCTTTGGGTCGTTGGCGTTGAGAATCGCGAGATTGACCTCGCCGTCGGAGAGGTGAACCGATCCGTTCTTCGTCCGATAAAGCTCCTTTAGGTCGAAGACGTGTTTATAGAATTGCGCCATCTTCTCCGGCTGATGCGTGAGGATCGCGAGGTGACGAAGCTTGGCCATGATCCCTCCTGTTCTTGCGATGGCTAACACTTCGGTTCGCACCGGTCAAGGTTCCGGCATTCGTGAAAAGTAAGCCGTAAGCAGCGGGCTCTACGCAGAAACAGAGGACATCGCGCAAGGCAGGCAAAGATCGCCGAGGAGATCTTTGAAGTACCGAGGCATTGGCCCGTCTAGGGTTGACCGGCGCGGTCGCGCCCTATGCGCTCAGCGCCTCGTCCGGCAAAGCCGGCAAAGAAGCGCTAAATGCCCATAGAAGCGATCATTAATTGACTTGGGTTGGCCGATTTGCTAGTAAGCTAAAAGTTTGCCTGCCAGGAGGAGCGATGACCTACGTTATTGCCGAGCCGTGCATCGACACGAAGGATACAGCGTGCGTGGACGTCTGCCCGGTCGATTGCATCCATCCCACGAAGAACGAGCCCGAATTCGAGAAAGAAAACAAGCTCTACATCGATCCCGACGAATGCATCGATTGCGGCGCGTGCGAGCCGGTTTGCCCGGTAGAGGCGATCTTCGAGGAGGCCGCGGTACCGGACAAATGGAAGCAGTTCATTCAGATCGACGCCGACTGGTACAAGGCGCGTAAGGGATAGACCGAAGGGTGAGCGATTGTTAAAAAGGGCCGGGGACTTAAACCCCGGCCCTTTTTTTTGCTTCCCGCCGGCAGGGAAAGGAGACACCGATGGTCCTGGTGCTGAAGAACGAACAGATGGAAGACCTGCTGCCGATGGACGAGGAGATCGAGGCGATCGAGCAGGCGTTTGTCGAGCTGGGGCAGGGAAAGGCGATGAACGCGCCGCGCGCCCGGCTAAGAACGCCGTGGAAGGAGGAAGGCGGTCAATACTACTTCAACAACATCATGGGGCTGGTCCCCGGCATGAAGTCGATGGCGCTGCGCATCGACTCGAGTTTTTCGAAGGAGATCCAGGTCGAGGGCAGCAAGCGACGCGTTTATCCGGGCGATTTCATCGGCCTGGTCATGCTGTTCGACATGGATACCTGCGAACTTCTGGCGATCATGGACGACCACTATATCTCCACCATGCGCGTGGGCGCCACGAGCGCCGTGGCGAGCAAGTACCTCGCGCGCAGAGACGCCCGGATCATGGGACTCTTGGGCTCGGGCGAGCAGGCGAAAACGCAGTTGACCGCGCACGCGGCCGTGCGCCAACTGACCCGAGTGAAAGTCTACAGCCCGACCCGGGAGAACCGCGAGCGTTTTGCGCGGGAGATGCGCGCCAAAACCGGCATTGAGGTCGTGGCGGTCGCGTCGGCGGAGGAGGCGGTGCGCGGCAGCGACATCGTGACCGCGGCAACCAATACGGTCGATCCGGTGATTCAGGGCAAGTGGGTCGAAGAAGGCATGCACTTGAACAGCATCGTCGGCGGTGACGGCTTCCTGCCGCGAAAAGAGCTGGACGACGAGGCGGTGCTCAAGGCCGGACTGATCGTCGTCGGCTACAAGCCGCAGATTTTTCTCGACCGGCAAGCCGAGTTTCATGATCGAATCGAACGCGGGCTGGTGAAAGCCGAAGATCTCCACGAGCTCGGCGAGTTGCTCAACGGCAAGTGCCGCGGGCGCAGGGACGAAAAGGAAATCACCTTTTTCAAGAACAACACCGGGATGGGGATCCAGTTTGCGGCGACGGCCCGAAAGATGTACGAGAAGGCCAGGGAAAAGGGACTCGGCACCGAGCTGCCGCTCGAGTTGTTCATGACCAAGCGGGGCTCGAGGTTGTACTCGCCCTAGCGCTTGCGCGCCGGGCGGGTCGGTTCCAACGGTTTCATCGCTGCGCTCCGTTCCGGCCGATGAGCCCGGTTTGGAACAGTTGGAACGGCTGGAACCTTTTAATATGTTGGAACTGCTGGAACGACTGGAAGCTATCTAATACTTTGGAGGTTACGATGCGAGAGTGGGAACGATTCATCCCTGAAGAGGAGCGCAGGGTCTACGAAAAGGCGGGTTACAAAGGCAAGCAGGAATTCGGGCGCAATCCGGCGCTCCTTATAATAGACGTGATTCTCGGCTTTACCGGCACGAAACCGATGCCGGTCATGGAAGCGATCGATGAGTTTCCCACGAGCTGCGGCCAGGTCGCCTGGGACGCGCTGCCCAAGATACAGCAACTGCTACACGCTTGCCGCGACGCCGGCGTCCCCGTCGTCTACTCCACCAGCGATCCCGATTTCAAAGCCGCTTTCGGCAACGCCACCAAGCGGAGCGTGGACCAAACCGATTTCGAGAAACTCGCGATGGAGTTTCCGGAAATGATCCGGCCGCGCGAGGGCGAATTCATCGTGCGCAAGGCCCGCGCGAGCGCTTTCTTCGGCACCCACCTGATCACCTATCTCGTGCGCAAGAACATCGACTCCCTGCTCGTCACCGGCACGAGCACGTGCGGCTGCGTCCGCGGCACCGTGCTCGACGGCTACTCGTTCGGCTATCCCGTGTTCCTGGTCGAGGAATGCGTCTTCGACCGCTCGAGGACCTCGCATCTCGTCAACCTGTTCGAGATGAACGCGAAGTACGCGAGCGTGATCCAGCTGAACGAGGCGCTGGACTATGTGACGAAGCTTAAAAGAATGGAAGGCAGGCTGGCCATCGGGGGGAGATAGACCGCAGAGTTCAGAGAAGTCGGATTTAACCACAGAGGTCGCGGAGAACACGAAGTAAGGAATTTTGACCTCGAAACCTTCGTGTCCTTCGCGGTGAGAGTGCCATCGCTTTTCGTAAACTTCGGAGGGAGTCATGGCCACAGAGGCGCCGTTTCCCGAGCAAGAATACCTCGATCGCTATGAGCGCGCTTATGCGCTGATGGAGCGGGACGGCCTCGATGCGCTCGTCGTCTCGGCCAAAGACAACTACTGGTACTTCACCGGTTTGATCAGCTATCAGTTCGATCACATCCAGCGACCCCAGCTCTGCTTCTTGCCCAAAGGCGAAAAACCGCTGGTTCTCGTCTACGGCAACGAAAAGGCGAAAGCCAAGGCGATCCCGTGGCTCGCCGAAGTGCGCTCCTACGTCGACGTGCCGTTTCCGCAGGAGATGATCGCGAACTGCTTGAAGGAGATGGGGCTGGCCGAAGCCAAACTCGGCTTCGAGCTGGGCGACGACCAGCGGCTCGGCATTCCGGCGAATTATCTTGCGAGGCTCGCCGAAGCGCTGCCGAAGGCGAAGATCGAAGACGGCACCAGGGCGCTCACCGAGCTGCGGCTCGTCAAGAGCCCGCGGGAGATCGAGTGCATGCGCAAGGCCTGCGACATAACGATGAAGGCTTACGATCGGGCGGTCGGGCAACTGCGGCCCGGGGTGACGCGGCGCGAGGTCGCGGAGCGGCTTTATATCGCCATGATCGAAGAAGGCGCCCACCCGCGCCATCCCGGCTTTCTCATGCTCAACGCTTCCACCGCATACGACGGCCGCCGCTACGAGAAAGGCGATCGCATGATCGCCGACTTCGGCGCCTGCTACGAAGGATACTACGGCGACATCACCCGGATGGCGGTGTTCGGCGAACCGAGCGAAGAACAGAAGGCGGAGCATCGCGCCGCCTGCGACGTGATCCAGCTCTGCTTCGAAGCGATGCGGCCGGGAACGCCGATCGCCGAGCTGCCGCGCATCGCCAACCGGGAACTCGAAAAACGCGGTTTCGAGAAGGTCGAGAGCCCGAAACGCATCGGCCACGGGATCGGCATGGCGCGCGCCGAACCGCCGTCGCTCAACGAAGTGGAAAAGGAGCGCCACCGGCCGGGCATGGTTCTGGCGCTCGAGCCCAAGGTGCGATCGCCGAAAAGCGCCGTTCACCTCGAGGAGGACGTGCTGATTACCGAACATGGCGCGGAATTCTTGACCTGGGGCCGGGAGGACCTGCGGATCATCGAGTAGAGATACCCCTCACCCGTAGCCCTCTCCCGCAGGGCGAGGGCAATATCCTCCTCTCCCTTGATGGGAGAGGAAAAAGGTGAGGGTGATTAGGGGAGAAGGAAGGTTAAAACACCAACCGGCGATTGCTATGACGCAAGAGCGTACGTCCAACAGAGTCGCTGGTCGCGGCATTCTCTATCTTTCAAACGAGGAGGTGAAAAACCTCCTCGACTTGCGCCGCGCCATCGACATCACGGAGCAGGCGCTCCGCGATCACAGCGCCGGCCGCGTCATCTGGTCGGTACCGGAAGATCTCGCGATCAAACCGGAAAGCGGCTGGCAGTCGTGGGTAACGGGCTGCGCCCTGGTGGACGCGCCCGTCGCCGGCTTCCGACTCCGTTCGATCAAGGCGGCGGGCGGCAGTCGCGATCCTGAAAAACCGCCGCGCGCTCCAAGGCGGATCCTGATCCTCAGCGATCGCGACGGCGGCGAGATCATCGCCGTCATGGACGAGGACTGGTGCCACGCAGTGCGCACCGCGGCGGCCGCCACGGTTGCCTGCCGCCTTCTTGCGCGCGACCAAGCCGGCGTCATGGCGATGCTCGGAGCGGGGGATACGGCCCGGGCCGCGGTGCCGGTCATGGCGCAGGCTTTCGCCCTGCGAGAGGTCCGCGTGACTTCGCGCACCCCCGAGTCGCGCCGCAAGTACGCCGAGGAGATCGGGGCGGCTTACGGCCTCAATATCCGCCCGGTCGATTCGACCGAAGAGGCGCTCGCCGGCGCCGACGTGGTGGTTTCAGCGACGACGACATCGACCCCATTCGTCCAAGAAAGCTGGCTCGGCCCCGGCGTCACGGTTTACTCGATCGGGAAACACCAGGAGTTCGAAGACGCGTTCTACAAGAACGCCGACAAGTTCGTGGTCGACAGCTGGGAGCACTGCCGCCACAAGTCCGACCTCCAGCGGATGGCGCGCGAAGGTTTTCTCACCGAGCGCGACCTCTATGCCGAACTCCCGGAGCTGCTTGCCGGCAAAAAGCCCGGGCGGCAATCCGATCGCGAGCGGATTTTCGTCCGGGCGATCGGCTTGGTGAATCAGGACATCGCGCTGGCGAACTGGCTCTATCACCGCGCCGTTGAAACCGGCGCGGGCACGCGCCTGCCTTACTGATCGCCGAGGTTTGCCCTTTCCACAACTCCCCGACTTGAACCCGGCAGTCTTCGGCAACTGCCGAAATAACGTCAGAGCTTTCGTCACGTCACCGGCACCCCGCCGGGCGCTGCTCCCGCAAAAGCCGTCTTTTCGGTGACTTACAATGTTGCCGTTGTTCGCCGCCCTTCTGCGAGACGTGGCACATCGCTTGTAAAGCTCCGCAGTCAAAAGGTGACGGCGAAGTGAAGCTTTACAGTTCGATCCTCGCAGCGCTGGCGGTCACGGGAACCGCTCTCTGGCCCCGCATCGCCGTCATGGGGTTCGAGCAGGCCGTGCTCTCGACCCTAACCGAGTGGCTGGTGACCTCGGCAGGAGCGCGTCGTGAAAAGAGCCATTGAGATCCTGGTCGTTTCGTTGAGTTTGCTGATGCATCTCGGTTTTGCCCGGGGAGCGGATGCCGGCGGCCTAGAGCCGCGAAACGCAACCGCGTTGACCGAGGTCGCGCCTTCCCCGAGCGCATTTGCCAAAGAGAGACTACAGCTCGTTTCGTTCGTCCGGATTCTGATCGGCGGCAGGCTCGCGGGCACGCTCGTTGCCTACGATGATAACGAAACCAAGAGACCGGCCGATTATCTCGAACTCTACGATCCCGACGGCCGCATCGTGGCGATCGGCTGGTTCGACAGATTCGGCATCGAACGGGTGGCGATCGATCGCGCGGTCCTGGAGCAGGGGCGGGAGCTCGCCGGCGTGCTTGTGGTGCTCGTCGAGGGCGAGGACGTCTGACCGGGCATGTTGAAGATCACGCGGCGCGCGGAAGGTACAAGGATCGTCTTCGAACTCGAAGGCAGGCTCGTGGGACCGTGGGTCGATGAACTGAAATGCTGCTGGGACGAGGTCTCGGGTAAGCAACCGCTCATCGTCGTATTGAAGGAGGTCACCTTCATCGACGAGCGCGGCAAGGATCTGTTGCGGGAAATCAACGCACGCGGAGACCGGCTGGTGGGCGAGGGTTGCATGACCAGAGCGATCGTCGAACAGATCCAGCGCGGAGGAAGCCGATGAGCAAGATGTCGAACGCGCTCAAGAAAACCGGCGAGGGATCATGGGGACGGAGCGAGCCGGGGACGGTCCAGGACAACATCGACTCGCTGTTTCAACCCGATAGCGTTGCTGAATTTCAGTTTCTCGAAGCGCTGCGCAAAAAAACCGTGTTGGAACCCGAGAAAAAGCTCATGCTCGCGGTGCTCGAGGACGGCATCAAGTCGTTTCAGGACCATGCCGGCGCCCGGACCGATACGGGCCGAAAGCTCTTTCACGAAGCGGAAGCGTGGATCCTAGAACGCGACCGCAGCTGGGTCTTTTCCTTCGAGAGCATATGCGATGCCCTGGGCTTCGAGCCGTCCTACGTGCGCGCGGGATTGCTCCGCTGCAAGCAACAGCCGGCGAACCCTCACCCTTCCCTCTCCCGCAAGCGGGCGAGGGCATGAAGGAACCGATCCCCTCGCCCATTCCGATGGGAGAGCGGAAGGGTGAGCGAGCACCCGGTAAGCCTCTTAGTCCATGTCGACCTTGACGCCGTTTTTCGCGCACTCCTCTTCGTAGAGCTTGCGCATCGAGGCGTCCTCGTCTTCGAATTCGATCTGCTCCACGCCCTTTTCTTCTCTCTGTACCGCCGTGTTCGCGTGGAGCGCCACGAACTTGCACGGCTCTCTGCCGGTATTGTAGTGCTGGTGCCAGGTGCCGGCGGGCGGCGAGATCACGGTGCCTTCGTGCCAGTCGTACTTCTGCGGCTTCTCGCCTTCGTTCCACATCAGCGTGTAACCCGTCGAATCGAGCAAGAACACGTGCGCCCCGGGACCGTGGCGGTGCGCCTTTTTGTAGCGGCCCACGGGAAACTGCGAGACATGGGCGAGCATCGCGCTCCCGGCCATGTGGATGTACATGTTGCGCGTTCCCTTGCCGCGCTTGTCGCGCGGCACCAGATTGATCTTGCGGATGTCGGGAATGAAGTTGGAGTGGAGAATGCCGCCGTAATATTCCGTGAAGTACTTTCCTTCGCGCGAGAAAAACTCGTCGTCACCCGGATCGAAGCGATCCTTGAACATGTAGGTGGTGTTGTAGATGAACTCGGGATCGCGAAACAGCTCGAAGGCGACCGGCTGGCTGGTCAGGGCGAAATAGCGGCACGGCTCGGTTCCGGTCGCGTTGAAATGCTGGTGCCAGGCGTTCAACGGAATCGCGAAGGTGCTGCCGCGCTCCCACTCGAACGTTCTCTTGGGCGTGCCGTCGTACCAGACCGTTGTCGCGCCCCTGCCCGAGGCGATCGTAATGATCTCTTCGTAGAGCTGGCGCTGCGGGCGGGTGCTCTTTCCCGGATCGATCTCCGCGATGTACGCGTCCGCCACCATCTGATCGGAAAACGTGCAGATCGCTCCCTTGCAGTCCTTGCGCTTCCAATAACCCAGAGGTTCGGTGCGGACGTCCTGCACGAAGGCGCCGCCGATGATCGGCACGCCCTCCGATTCGATCCACTTCCTGTAGGGGTTGTACTTGTCCATCATGAACTGCACATAGGGATGGACTTCGAACTCTTTGACCGGTTTTGGCATGGCGTTCCCTCCTTCGATCAACCTAGACTTACCGCGCCCAGAAAATAACTGTCAACGGGGCGATGACTTGGGTTCCGCTCGCGCGATCGGTGCGCTCCGTTCCACCCCTTCAACCGCGGCGCTCCGCTCAAACGGTTTAGACCAGAACCCGGTTGCGCGGTTTGCACGGTGAAAACCATTTGAACGTTTTGAACACAGTTTGAACGTACTATAACGCCTTGACAGAAACGTTTCAGTGCGATACGTGAGACAAAAGTTTCATGCCTCTTATCGATCAAATCCTGACCAAGGTCAACGGCCTCAACGGCGCGCAAAAGCGAGTCGGGCACTATCTCAAAAACGACAGCGCGGCCCTGCTGCTGTCGAACGTCGGCGAGCTTGCCGAAGCTGCGGGCGTCAGCAAATCGACCGTGGTGCGCTTCGCCAAGAGCCTCGGGTACAAAGGGTTTCCCGAACTCAAGCGGGAAATCCAAAAGGAGATGCGGCGCCGGCTCCGCGCGGCGGCGCGCATGGAGCAAGCGTTCGCCGAGCTGGGCAACGACGAAAACATCGTCGCCAAGCTCATCAAACGGGACATCCAACTGCTGCAGGAGACGCTTCACGCGGCATCGGTGCCGGAGTTTCAAAGGGCGGTGGAACTCATTTGGCGCGCGCGGCAGGTATTCATTATCGGGCTCAACGCTTCGATGGCGCTGGCGCACTTGCTCCATTTCCGCCTGATGCGCGTGAAAAAGGACGTGCGCTGGATTTTCTTCACCGGCGGGACGGCGCTGCTCGAGCAGCTCGCGTTCATGGAACGCGACGACGTCCTGATCGCCATCGATTTCCTCCAGGTGCCGCGCGAGATTCAAACCGCGCTTCAGCACGCGAAGAAGACCGGCACGCCGATCCTGGGCATCACCGACTTTCCGACCTCTCCGATCGCCCGCGCCGCCGATGTCTGCCTGTATGCGAAACGGGGCTTGCACACGACGGTCAACTCGCTCACGCCCGCCTTTTCCCTGGTGAACGCGCTTGCCATCGCCGTCGTCTGGACGAAGAAAGCGGATTCGCTCAAGGCGTTGGCGGAGCTCGATGGCTTACTGGAACAAACATGACGTCAAGAGTCTTTTGACGAAAAGGAGCGGATTATGCCGACAAAACTGAAATTCGGCCTGCTGTTACCGCACTTCGGCGAGCACGCCTCGATCGAAAAGTGCATCGAAGGGGCCAAAAAGGCCGAAGCCTACGGTTTCGATTCGGTCTGGGTTCGTGACCACCTGGTTTTCGAGCCGCACGGCATGGAAGGCGAGGACAACACGCACATCGAAGGGCTCCTCGTCCTCGCCTCGATCGCCTCGGTGTGTAAGAAGCTGACGCTCGGCACCGGCACCGTGATCGCGCATCGCCACCCGATTCACCTGGCGCAGGCGATGGCCGCGCTGAGCGTGATTAGCGGCGGCAAAGTGATCATGGGGCTCGGCCTGGGAACGTTCCCGCACGAATTCGCCGCGGCCGGCCACCCCAACACCCTCCAGGACCGCGCCAACCTGGCGCGCATCAACGCCGAGCTGTGCCGCAGGCTCTGGTCCGGCGAAAAGGTGTCCTACAAGGACCGGTATTTCAATTTCGAAGACGTCTCCCTGAAGCCGACTCCGGTGGCGCCGATCCCGATCTGATACGGCGGCGGCACTCCGGCTTCGGCCCGGCGCGCGGCCGAATACTGCGACGGCTGGATGCCGGGACGCATCCCGATGCTGACCTTCATCAAAATGGTCGGCTATCTCCGCGAACAGTACCAGAAGGCGGGCCGGCCCATGGGCACCGTGGCCGCAATCCCGATCGTGAGCATCGACAAGGATCTCGACACCGCGCTCGGCAAGGTCAACACTCCCGGGTTGATCAAGGAGGGTAACAATCCGAGCAAGAAAACCTGGGTCAACTACGGCAACTTCAAGACCTATGAAGACATCCGCGGCCTGCTCCTCGCGGGTAAACCCGAGGACGTCGTGCGCGACACCCGCGAGTACGAGAAAAACGGCCTGAACCACATCGTTTACGATCTGCGGTTCCGTTTCGCCGACTGGTATCAGCAGATCGACTACTTGGGGAAGGAAGTGCTGCCGGCGATGCGCGCGTAGAATTGTCGTTCCAACCGTTCCAACTGTTCCAGCCGTTCAACCGCTCCGCTCCGTTGAAGCGAGCAGGGTGGAACTGCCATACCGGCTTGAACAGATTGAACTGAACGACCGCTTGAACTGCTGTAAGTGAGGAGTTCCCATGCGGACTGAAAAGGTAAGCTTCTACAGCGAAGGCGATAAGCTCTCGGGCGTGCTTTACCTGCCCGATACGGATGCCGGGAAGCCCTATCCGGGCGTAGTTCAGGGGCCCGGGTTCCTCGGGCTCAAAGACGCCAAGCACTACATCATGATGTTCGAGAGGCTCTGCGCCGCCGGCTACGCCTGCCTGTGCTTCGATTACCGCGGCTGGGGCGACAGCGAAGGGAAGCACCGCGGCTGGGTCATGCCGAAGTGGCAGGTCGAGGACATCCGAAACGCCGTCACCTACATGCAAACGCGCGCCGAGATCGATCCCAACCGGATCGCCACCTATGGCTCGGGCGG
>DATMBL010000371.1:0-4252 GCA_035559295.1 Candidatus Eiseniibacteriota bacterium | reverse complement strand
GCTCATAACATTAGCCGTTCAACAGTTCCAGCCGTTCCAACGGTTCCAGCCGATCTCGGCTTGCCGCCACAGGACCTCGGACGGATCAGTCTTGGGCTGAAACAGAGCGAAGCGGTTAAAACGGCTTGAACTGCTTGAACTCCTTTCCTCTAAAGGTATTTGCCGATGATCGGCCGGAGCTCCGCGCGGACTTTTTTCGGGATCCTCGCCCGTTCCGTAATGATCGCGTTCTTGAGCGACGAGCCGCATGCGCACGGCCGAGCTTCAGGCAAGCCGCTGGCAAGCACCGCGATCGTTTTTTGCGCGAGTTCGACGTTCCGCCTCAGCACGTCCAATACATGATCGATCTCGACGTCACCGGCCGCTTCGTTCCAACAGTCGTAATCCGTGGCCAACGCCAGCGTGGCGAAGCACATCTCGGCTTCGCGCGCGAGCTTTGCCTCCTGGAGATTGGTCATGCCGATGATATCCGCTCCCCAACTCCGATAGAGGCGCGATTCGGCTCGGGTCGAAAACTGCGGCCCTTCCATGCAAACGTAGGTGCCGCGCGCATGCACGCGCGCGCCCGCGGCCGAGGCCGCCTTCGCGAGCCGGTCCGAAAGTTCTCGGCAGAACGGATCGGCAAGGCTTACGTGCGCGACGACACCCCGCCCGAAAAACGTGCTTGGCCGCTGCGTGGTGCGATCGATGAATTGATCGGGCACGACGATATCGCCGGGCGCGATCTCTGCCTGCAGGCTTCCCACCGCGCTTACCGAAACGATCCTCTCCACGCCCAGTTTCTTCATCCCGTAGATATTCGCGCGAAAGTTGATTTCGGTGGGAAGCCGCTGGTGACCGCGCCCGTGACGCGGCAAAAAAATCAACTCGGCATCGCCCAACGACCCTGTGACGAAGCTGTCCGAGGGTTTGCCGAAAGGTGTCTTGATTGCGATCTCGCGGACGTCGAGCAAGCCCGCCATCTCGTAAAGGCCGCTCCCGCCGATCACGCCTAATGTCGGCTTCCCCATGCCTACCGCGCTTCCGCAACCCGAGCCGCCGACTCGGTCTTCGCTGGCTCGCCTTGTAATTGCCCGCAGGCGGCCTGGATATCATCGCCCCGGGGCCGCCGCACGTTGACCTGGATATGATGGCTGGTGAGCATGTCTTGAAATCGCTCGACCTCCTCGCCCGGCGGTCTTTGAAATACACTTCCGGGATGGGGATTGAAAGGGATCAAGTTCACCTTGCAGCGGATCCCTTTCAACGCCGCGCACAGCTCGCGCGCGTGTTCGATCGAATCATTGACGCCGCGCAATAATACGTACTCGAAAGTGATGCGCTTGCGGCGCGGTATCGGCAGAGAGCGGCAGCAGTCGAGCAGTTCCCGCAACGGATATTTTCGATTGACCGGCATCAGCCGGCCGCGCAGCTCGTCGTTCGGAGCGTGCAACGAAATCGCCAAATTGATCCGCGTTTCGTTCATGAGCTTTTTGATCTGAGGCACAAGCCCGACCGTCGATAACGTTACGCGCCGCGGCGAGATGCCGATGCCGCACTCCGAGTCGGTCAGCACGCGAATCGCGTTCACCGTCTGCTGGTAATTGGCCAGAGGCTCACCCATGCCCATGAGCACGACATGGGTGATGCGCGCGCCGCTTTCGACCGTTCGGCCTGCGTCCAGGACCTGGTCAACGATCTCACTGGTCCGGAGATTCCGCTTCAAGCCGAGTAGGGCGGTGGCGCAAAACCGGCAGCCGAATCCGCAGCCCGCCTGAGTCGAAACGCACAGGGTGAGCCGCTTGGTTTCCGGAATCAATACGCTCTCGATAGTCTCCCCGTCCGAAAGGCGAAAGAGAAATTTCACCGTCCCGTCGGCCGACGCGGCGCGGCGCGCGATCTCGAGTCGAGAGATCGAGAAGCTTTGGTCCATCTCCGCGCGCAATGCGACGGGCAAATTCGTCATTTCCGCGAACGACGTCGCGCCCTTTTGGTAGAGCCACTGCCAGACCTGCCTGGCGCGGTAGGTGGGATGCCGACGTTGGGCGAGGTACGCTTCGAACTCCTCGAGCGTGAGGTCTTTGATATTGGGCTTCATGAATGCAAGGCCTTCCGAGACCTCAGAATGACAATGCCCGCAGCGGCGAAACCGAGAGCGAATCGCGCTACTACAGGTTAGTAGCGGTGGATCTCATCGGGCCGGAAAAAAAAGGCGATCTCGGTGCTCGCCGTTTCGGTACCGTCGGACCCGTGCACCGCGTTTTGCTCGACATCCCTGCCCCAATCCTTCCGGATCGTTCCGGGAGCGGCCTTCGCCGGATCCGTGGCGCCCATGATTTCGCGGTTCTTTGCGATCGCCGATTCGCCTTCGAGCACGGCTACGAAAATAGGACCGGACGACATGTAAGCGCAAAGACTCCGAAAAAAGGGCCGCTCTCTATGGACGGCGTAAAAGGCCTCTGCTCTTTCCGGCGTGAGGCGGACGAGTTTGGCGGCAACCACCTTTAAACCGGCGCTTTCGAACCTCCTCAAGATCTCGCCGATAAGTTTCCTTCCGACGGCATCGGGTTTAATGATCGACAACGTCCGTTCGACACTCATGCTCGCGCTAACGCCTCCTTCATCGCCTCGCCGATCGAAGCCGGCGAAGGCGCCATCCGGATTCCTGCTTTCTCCATTGCCGCGATTTTTTCCCCGGCGGTGCCTTTGCCGCCTGCAATGATGGCCCCGGCGTGTCCCATCCGTTTGCCCGGCGGGGCTGTTTGACCGGCAATAAATCCCGCGACCGGCTTTTTCATATGTTTCGTGATCCAGGCCGCCGCTTCTTCTTCCGCGCTGCCGCCGATCTCGCCGATCATGACGACGCCCTGGGTTTCAGGGTCCTTATTGAACAACTCGAGAACATCGATGAAATCCAGCCCGTGAACGGGATCGCCGCCGATGCCGACGCAGGTGGATTGACCGAGACCGAGCCGCGTCAGTTGATCGACTGCCTCGTACGTGAGCGTCCCGCTGCGCGAAACCACGCCGACCGAGCCCCGGCGGTGAATATGGCCGGGCATGATGCCGATCTTGCATTCACCGGGCGTGATGACGCCGGGGCAGTTGGGCCCGATCAAGCGGGAGTTCGTGTCGATCAAAAACCGCTTGACGCGGATCATGTCCCGCACCGGAACACCTTCGGTGATGCAAATGACCAGCGGTAGTCCCGCGTCCGCGGCTTCAATGATCGCGTCGGCTGCGAACGGCGGGGGGACGTAAATCACGGTTGCCGTCGCTCCGGTTTCGGCAACCGCCTTGGCGACCGTATCGAACACCGGGATGCCTTCGAAAAACGTGCCGCCCTTGCCTGGCGTCACACCCGCGACCATTTGCGTTCCATACTCTTTGCAGGCGCGGGTGTGAAACTGTCCGGTGGCGCCGGTGATGCCCTGCGTCAACACGCGCGTGTTCTTGTCAACCAATACCGCCATTCTGGATTTTAGATTTTCAGAAACAAGAACACCTAAATCGCTAGAGCCAAGCGCTGATCAAGCTCAGAACGGAATCGGAAGATCTCAAACGCTTTACCTTTCCCAATCGAAAATCGGCGATTCACAATCTAAAGTCGTTTGACCGCTGTAACTATTTTTTCCGCGGCCTCGGCCATCGTTTGCGCGGAAATAATCGGCAGACCCGAATCGGCGAGGATTTGTCGCCCCGCTTCGACGTTGGTACCCTGCATGCGCACGACCAGCGGCACGCCAACGCTCAGTTCTTTAGCCGCATCGACGACCCCGCGCGCGAGCACGTCGCACTGCATGATGCCGCCGAAGATGTTGATCAAAACGCCCCGGACGCGGTCGTCGGCGAGCAGGATTTTGAACGCCGCCGCGACCTTTTCCTTGGTTGCGCCGCCACCGACGTCGAGGAAATTCGCTGGCTCTCCGCCATAGAACTTGATGATGTCCATGGTCGCCATCGCCAATCCGGCGCCGTTCACCATGCAACCGATGTTGCCGCCGAGCGAAATGTAAGAGAGGTCATGTTTGCTCGCCTCGACTTCCCGCGGGTCCTCCTCGTGCACGTCACGCAACGCGAGGATTTCCTTTTGCCGGAAGAAAGCATTGCTGTCGAAGTTCATCTTGGCGTCGAGCGCGATCACGTCACCGCTTTTGGTGAGCACGAGCGGGTTGATCTCGGCGAGCGAGCAATCGCATTTGTCATATGCGCGATAAAGGGCCAGCATCACCGCGACGACCTTGCCCACATGCTCCTGCGGGATCTCCAGATC
>DATMBL010000370.1:0-6452 GCA_035559295.1 Candidatus Eiseniibacteriota bacterium | reverse complement strand
GGTCCAACTCGAAATGTCGGAGCTGCCCCACGGGTAACTTTTTCCGGCAAAGCACCGAGGCCCGGAAACTCTTTTCCCGGCATGTTGAAGTTGTACCCGTGCGAGCGCACGCGGATTTCGCCGATGGCGACCTCGAGACGTCACCCGGTTGGGCGCCCTCGACGAAGATCGGACCGGTAACCGTATGCGGGCCGAATTCCTTCGCCCGCCTGCGAAATTCGACGATGTCGTCGGTCACCGTCGCTCTGCTGACCCCGTCGCCGAAGTGGTTCAGCGTTTCCACGGAGATCGTGTCTCCGCTGCTGATCCACGCCGCCGGGGGGTGCCGGTTATCGAAATAACCGACGCAGACATTTTGAAAAGACGCTCTGAGTTCGCGCCGAGCCGGCCTGGCCAGCGACATCGTGAAAGCCTCCTTGTTGGACTGTTGGACAGCCCAACGCGCCTATCACCAACCGGCACGCTTGTCAAGTGTGTTGTTTGGATATATTTACGTCGTTATGTCCAAGGCTTTGAACATCAGCAAGGTTCGGAAGACCACGGTCTACAGGGACATCGTCGACCAACTCAAGAGATTCATTTTGAACAACAAACTGAAGGAGGGACATCGGCTTCCGACGGAACGGGAACTCGCGAGCGAGTTTGGTGTGAGCCGAGTGTCGGTTCGGCAGGCGCTGACCGTCCTACGCGAAATGGGTCTCGTCGAGGGTCGCCCGGGGGGCGGGACCTTCGTGACTCAAAACATCCGGGAACGCATATTCACTCCGATTACCGCGGCCCTCCTGGCCGAGAAAGAACTGCTGCAAGAACCGCTAGAAGCCAGAAAGCTCATCGAGCCCGAGATTACGCGCCTTGCGGCTCTTCGGTCTACCGGCAAGAATCTCAAAGAAATGCGAAAAATCCTAACGCTGCAGGAAAAGAAAGCGCTGGCGAGCATCCCCATTACCGAGGAAGACACTCTGTTCCATGAGGAGATTGCCAGGTCCACCGGGAACAGGATCCTGGTCAAGCTCGTCCAATCGCTCCACCATCACTTGAAGGCCAGCCGCCACCAGTCTTTGATCGCGCCGGGCGGCAACGATCGCTCTATTCGCGATCACAAAAAAATCTTGGCAGCGATCGCCCGCAGGGATCCCAAAGCCGCTCACCAGGCAATGATCAACCATCTCAGCAATGTCGAGCGCCTGATCTCCTGTTCTCTAAAAAAAGCGAAGGCGCTCTAGTTCTGCCTGTGAACTCCAGCCGTTCAGGGACGCACCACGAAGGTCTCGATGTCCCGATCGTGCCCGGCATATGTGCGGCAGTTTGGGCCTCATCGCAGATAATCCTTTGAGTCTTTACGTCAATCTGCTTCCCCGGGTAGGAGGCGATCCTCTCCGATCTCATCCCACAACCCGCCTATCAGGTCGCGCTCTGACGCTGGTGGCATGAGGGGCTAGTGCCGGAAACGGCGTGGGGGTTCAAATCCCCCTCCTCGCACCAATTTCGACTGACCCGCTCCGAAAATTCTTTTGAGCTTACCTAAAATCCTCTAGAACAAGGCGCTCGAGCCGGGCAGCGTCTCAGCATGCTTTCATTTTTGTCAGAGCGAGGATTTGCCTGGCGATTTTTGCCGCCAGCACGGTAGCTGGACCGCGCGTATCCGACGTTGAAAAACGCGTACTTAGGTCGCAGGCTCCTCCTGGCACATGCCTTGCTGTTTTCACGCCGGGCCTAGGAGCAGCCAACGTATGCAAAAGAACGAGACGGGGATAAAACTGCTAACCCTTGCGGAGGCAGCAACCATTTTGAAGATCTCGAAGCGGACTTTGCACCGAATGATCCAGCACAAGCAGATCCCTGCATTCAAGGTTGGCGGGCAGTGGCGTATCCTCGAAAGTCGGTTTCAGGAGTGGGTGCAGGAAGAAGAAAACGCGGCACCGAAGCCCACCGACACCAACGGTCGCTGACATCCGCTTGTTCCCTCGCGCAACCGTCCGATCTCCGATCACGCTTTCTTAAACCCGTAGATCTCCCAGTTCTTGAGCACCCGTTCCTGTAATTCTTTGGGCCAGAGGTTTTCGAAACTGGCCTTTTTCGGAATCGTTTCCTCGGGCCAATCCTTGGGCCATGTGCAATCGAAAATCACCCCTGCGGCATCGCCGATGAGCCTTTCCTTAGCAGGCAAGAACGGCAACAAGACCGGGAAGCCCGGATTGTGCGGAACCTTGTGAATGCCGTTCACCGGATGACACTTGGTCGTCAGCGCATGGAGCACTTCGTCCATGTTGGTCGGGTCGACGTCGCTGTCAACGATCACGATGTAGTAGGTGAAAAGGCCGGGCTTGGTCGCCCATAAGGCATGCGCCACTCGGCGCGCAAAATTCATAAAAGGGACTTCCGTTGAAACCACCGCCATGTGTCCGACGGCGTAAGGGGGACAGAACACCCCCTTCACCGGCAGGCCGAGCTTTCTGAGCTCGGCATAGATCTCGGCGCCTTTGATCAAAGCCGTTGCGGTTTGGCCTTCGTGGACCGGCATCCCCATATTTGAGAACGGTAGAATGGGATCGTTTCGATAGGTGATGGCGTGAACCTTGAAAATCGGCTTGGGCGAAGATTTTCCCGCTTCATACCCCATGTATTCGCCGAAAGGCCCCTCGGGTTTTCGTTCGTGGGGCAACACCTCGCCTTCGAGAACGATTTCCGCTGTGGCGGGCACCTCCAGGTCTACGGTCTGGCATTTCACCAGAGGAATCGGCGCCTCTTGAAGCGCGCCCGCGACCTCCACTTCGTTCACGTAAGGGGGTAGTTGGACGCAGCTCACGATCGGAATGACCGGCTGGCCTCCGATCGCCACCGCGATCGGCATCGGCTTATTTACCGCTTCATACTTCTGGTACATCTGACCGATGTGTTGTTGGGCGGGAAAGAGACACCCGAGAGTGTTTTTGTCGTGCACCATCAGGCGGTACATGCCCCAGTTGACCCACGAACTCTCGGGATCCTTGCTGATGACCGTATGCCAGGTGCCTATGTACCGGCCGCCGTCCCCGCCATGAATTAGGGGTATGGGAAATTTCAACAGGTCCACATCATCGCCGATAAGGATGTTCTCTTTGCACGGGCCGGTTTCAACCAGAACTGGTTTGACGAGCTTTTCTTTGCGCTGGAGATACGTCTGCATGATCTCCTTGGCCGGAGCGCTCGGGCGCATCCCGAGGGCGAGAGCGGTCCGGGCAAAGAGCGAATGGCCGGGCCTTCGGCTCGCGCCGAGTGGCGCGCCGAGGGCGCGGAACCCGGGAGGATAGCATTTGACGTTCTCGAACAGCGCCGCGGGCGCGCCAAGATCATAGCAGCGCCGGGTAATTGCGCCCATCTCGAGATTCCAATCCACTTCAACCCTGATGCGCTGCAGCTCCCCATATTCATTCAAAACTTCAAGAAAAGCTCTAAGATCATTGATTTGCATAGCATACTCCGTCATGGCGATGGAAAAGCAATCGTTTGGATACCGACTATCTATAGCAGAGCCGGTTGCGTGGACGCAAAAGAACGGCACAAAAAAGCTATAGACAACCGGGTCCTTCTATCCTATAGTTCGGGCCTTACATCGTTCGACAAAGGGGGACTTATGGCGGACGCGACCAGACCGGCCGATGTCGGCGCTTATCTCGGGCCGGGAACCAAAATCCATGGCAAGTTGATTTTCGATGGCCCGGCAACGATTGACGGCGAAGTGGAGGGCGAAATCGTCGCTCAGGCCCATGTGACCGTGGGCCAGCAGGCGACCGTCAAGGGCAAGATCAGTGCCGCATCCGTGACAGTCCAAGGCAAGGTGCTGGCGGATGTGCAGGCGGAAAAGAAGTTAGAAGTCCAACCGCCCGGATCTGTCGTCGGGGACGTGAGCACGCAAAGCCTGATCATCGGCGACGGCGCCGTCCTCGAGGGGCACGTATCGATGCGGAAGGAAGGGCGGGTCCTGCCGCTCCGCCAGGAGGCCAAAAAGGAGGGCGTGTCTTAACTCGTCCCGTCGGCAAACAGCGAGACGATCTTTCGCCGCTTCACATCGACGATGCCTCGCGCTGTGATCCTGAGCGCGGGCAGCGTAACGAACGGGAGGAAGCTCAGCGCAAACAGCGGCTTATCGAAGCGCGCGCCGAGATCCCGCAGCCGGCGCTGAACGCGGGCGAGTTTCTTTCCCACCTCTCGCCACGGTTCGAGCGAAAAAATCCCGGCAAACGGAAAATCGATTCGCTCGAGAACCGCTCCGCGATCGGCCAGTGCGATACCGCCGCCGGTCTCGATAAGCGCATTGGCGCATAGCGCCATCGCTTCATCGCTGCCCCCCACCACCATAAGTGTGTTTTCATCGAGATTCGTAGTGAGCCCGACCGCACCCAGGCGCGCGCCGAAGCCGGTGATGAAACCAAGCGCGACGGCGCCGGTGCCGTGGCGATCGAACATCGCAATTTTGAGAAGATCACGGTCGAGATCGGCCCCGATCTGTCCCCCCGCCGCGGTGACCGCAACGATCCGCTCGGCCGTGATCGTCTGATTCACCAGCTCAATCACACGGATCGTTGGACGCTCCAGTGGAGAGCGAATCTTGAATCGCTCGGCGGTAACGTCTGGCCGTAGCCTGAGAGCCCCTGTCATTCCCGCCGGCAGCGCCATCGGGGCTCCCGACACGAGCGAGCTTCCGTTTCGTGCCACGACGTGACCGCCGATCACGACCGTCTCTACCCGGACGCGCTCCAAATCACTGAGAAACACGATATCGGCCAACCGGCCCGGAGCGATGCCGCCGATTTCCTGGTCGAGCCCACAGTAGGTCGCCGGGTGGAGCGTAACCGACCGGATCGCGCGCACGGGATCCAGTCCCAGGGCAATCGCTCGACGGATCACGTGGTCCATGTGTCCATGCTCCGCGACATCGTCCGGAGACATGCTGTCGGTAACGAGAATCACCCGCTCCAGGCTCACTCCGCGGGCAATCAACGGCTTCAGCGTCGCTTCGAGATCCTGGCGCAAAGAACCCTCGCGCAGCATCGTCCAGTACCCCAGGCGCAACCGCTCCAGCGCCTCTTCGGCGCGGATCGGCTCGTGGCACGACGAGATGCCCGCGCTCGCAATCGCGCAGAGCTTTCGGTCGCGCGCGCCGGCCGTATGACCGTGGATGATCCGGCCGCGGCGGTGCGCCATCTCGACACGGGCGAGGAGCTCACCGTCACGCTGCGTTAAACGAAGCCAGGAAACGATCTCGCCCATGCCCAACACGCGCGGGTCCGCGAGCGCCGCCGCGACTTCCTCCTCGGTAAAAACCGCCGTGCTGCAGAGTAACGGATCCTGCGGCGCGACCATCGAGAGGAGGGTGTACACGCGCAGCGGGTGCGCGGCAACTTCCTCCAGGAAAAGCTCCAAGCCCCTGAAGCCGAACACGGTCGCCAGCTCGTCGCAGGTTGCGACGACCGACGTGGTGCCGTGCGGCAGGTACGCCTGAAGGGATTCGAAAGGCCTGCAATAGGCGCCGATGTGGGTATGGCCGTCGATGAACCCGGGAGAAACATAGAGGCCGCGCGCATCGAGCAGTTCCGTCCGATCGCCGCGGGTGTGGGCCGCGCTCGGGCCGACGTAACAGATGCGCCCGTCTACGACCGCGATCTCGACGCGTTCGAGAAGCTCGCCGGAGTAGACGTTGACGAGCGTGCCGCCGGCGATGAGGAGGTCGGCCTTGCTTTCTCCCAACGCCGTTGCGACGAGCCGCTCGCTTTTCTCTTTAGTCACCATCTTTTTCACCCGCGCTCGCAAGATCTATTGCGCGAGTTTCCCATGGGTGCCCTTTACCGCGGTCGCGGCGAATGATAAGGCGTTACCCGTACGGAGCTCCACCCGCCGGCGCGCGCGTATTCGAATGAAAGGAAGGGACCCGTATGATTATCGATTGTCATGCGCATCTCGTGCCAAAGAGCTGGTTTGATCCGCGGTCGCCAAAGTCGATTTTCGATCTCGAAGCG
Organism: Candidatus Eiseniibacteriota bacterium; assembly: GCA_035559295.1. Taxonomy (GTDB): domain Bacteria; phylum Desulfobacterota; class Binatia; order UBA9968; family UBA9968; genus DATMBL01. The sequence continues at coordinate 456 of DATMBL010000370.1, read as the reverse complement.
TTGTTCCGTGAACAAGACGAGGCCGGCGTTGACCTCACGGTGTTTGGCAACAATTGGATTCGTTCTCCGGAGGGCGCCGCTGCGCTCGACGTGGTTCGGCAGTTCAATGCGCACGCGGCCGAACTCACCGCCAAATATCCAAAACGCCTGCTCGGTCTCGCGTGTTCGGTGCCGTTCGACAACGACGCCATCTTGAAGGAAACCGAAACCGCGATCAAAAGAAACGGCCTCAAAGGAATCATGATCAACTCGAGCGTCAACGGCGAATACCTCGATTCGCCGCGCGCCACCACGTTCTTCGAATTGGTAAGCGCGCTCGACGTGCCGCTTTTCGTACACCCGCCAAAATTCACGGTCGGGAACGAAAAGATGGAGATCTTTCGTCTGCCCGAGATGGTCGGCCGGCCGTTTGACACCACGCTTTCTTTAACGCGCTTTATTTTAACCGGAGGGGTG
>DATMBL010000369.1:0-5368 GCA_035559295.1 Candidatus Eiseniibacteriota bacterium | reverse complement strand
CGCTTTCCGGATGGATATCGGCGGTCGGTTCGGGGCTGGACTTGCGCAGGGTCGGCAGCGCACGCTGCTGGCTGTGCACGTAGGTCGTGACCTTCGCGTTGGTCAGGATCAGCGGATAATCGGAAGCGAGGTCGGGCCGGCTGAGCGGGCTAAAAACCGGTTCGTGATACTCGGGAAAGCCGGGATAACCGTGGTCGGCGAACAAACGGCTGTAAAGCTCGACTCTTTTCGACGGTGTCGCAAACCCGCGCGCAACGCCCTCGCGGTTCGAGCGCGCGTGCTTTTCATAGGCGACCGCCAGCGGCTTTGATTTGCCGCCGGGCGCCGACTTGAGCTCCTCGAGCGTTATTCCCGACGGCGCGAGTTCGTAAGCGTAAGCCGCTTCGATATCGCCGTCCCAAAAGCGATCGCCGAGACCGAGCCGCGCGGCGAGTTGAAAGACGATCCAGGTGTCGGAGCGGCGCTCGGCCATCGGCTCGACCACGGCCGGGCGGTATTGCAGGTGCGTTTTGCCCTCCGGCCGGTACTCGAAGGCGGTCGCGAGGTTTGCCATCTCGAGAAAGCTCGCCGCCGGCAAGACGTAGTCGCAGAGCTGCGCGGTGGGCGTCATGAACAGATCCGCCGTCACGCTGAACTCCAGGGCCGCGAGCGCCGCGCGGGCGCGCCGTGAGTCCGCGCTCGACAGCACCACATTCGAACCGAAGTTGAGGAGCGCTTTTATCGGGTAAGGCCGCTCTTCCAGGATCGCGGTAAAGATATCATAAGCGGCGCAGTTTCCCGGTTTGGCTGGCGGCCCGAGCGGTTTTCGTTCCCGTCCAATGCGCAATGCGGCGATTTCATTCGGCAGGAACTCCTTGCCGCTGACGTCGTTGACCGGCAGCTTGGGGAAAAGCACGTTGCCTCCCGGCCGATCGAAATCCCCGATCAAGGCGTATAGCGCAGCGATCGCACGACTGGTTTGGGTGGCATTGGTATGTTGGCCGAGACCGTTCCACATGTAGAGGCTCACCGGCCGGTTGTGTGCCAGCGTCGACGCCGCTTGCCAAACCCGCTCGGGCGCCACCCAGGTGATGCGCGCCGAGCGCTCGGGGGCATAAGCCGCGGCGCGCTCGCTCAAAACTTCAAAGACCGGCTTGCACGAAACCGCCCGTCCCTCGGAGTCGCGCAAGTGCCGCCGGCCGAAAAGCGCGAGACGAACGCCGTCGCGCTCGTAGCGCCCGCCCTCGGCGTCATAGAGCACCGGCCGATTTTTTTCCTCGTCCCACGCCACGTAACGTTGATCGCTCCCCCCGGGCGCCAGCTCCGCCTCGGTTACGAGCCTGGAGGTTTGCAAGTTCAGCAGGAGCGGCCCGTTGGTCCAACGGCGCGCGAAGCCGGCGTCGTACCAACCTTCCTCCATGAAGCAGTGAGTCAGCGCGAGCGCGAGCGCGCCGTCGGTGCCGGGCCGCGGCTGGAGCAGAAGGTCGGCGTGGCTGCCGATGCCGATGCGCCGCGGGTCGATCACGACCGTTTTCATGCCGCGCGCGCGAGCGGCGACAATATCGTGCGCCAGGATCAGCGATGTGGAACTGGGATTATGCCCCCACAGGAGAAACGCCCGACTGCGGCTCAGGTCCGGCAGCGGCAGGTTGGTGCCGAACGTGTAACTAAAGCCCGTGTCCTTGTGCCAGTTGCAGACATGCGTCGTGGAAACCCAGTTCGGGCTGCCGAATAGATACAGCAGCCGGCCAAGCCAGCGCTCGGCGTCGTCCACCGAAGTGCCGCTCTTGGTTCCCTTTGCGAGCGCGAGGGCTTTGGCGCCGTGGCGCGCGCGGAGCTCGAGAAGCCGCCGCGCGATGTCGTCGAGCGCCTCGTCCCATGTCACGCGCTGCCATCCGGGATCCGGATCGGTCTTGGCGCGGGTGCGCCGGAGCGGGTAATTCAACCGATCCGGATGATAAACCAGTTCGGGAGCGGCCTTGCCTTTGATGCACATCACGCCGCCGTTGGGGTGGTCGCGATCCGGATCGAGCCGGACCACGCGCCCGTTTTCGACGGTGGCGATGGTTGCGCAATGGGCCGTGCAGAGCGCGCAGTAACCGCGCACGGCGCGGCTTTCGGGAAGCTGGGGCGCTTCACTCATCATTTTCCAGGCGACGGCGCTCCCTTTCTCGAACGATTATCATCCTTTGTCGGCCCCGGTCAAACCGACTCTTTCTTGAGCCCGCGTTGCTTAGTTGTTACTTTGAATGCGCGATGAGCGCTGCAGATCCGCGGCTCCGGGAAGGCATTCGCCTGTTCAATCGCGGTCGTTACTTCGAATGCCACGAAATCTGGGAAGCGCTTTACTTGGAGACCGAAGAAAAACACAAACCGTTTCTCGAAGCGCTCGTCCAGCTCGCGGCCGCGTTTCGCGTGTTTCGCGATTTTGGCGAGACCCGCGGCCCGGTGCGGATGGTGTACCAGGCGTTGATCCGGTTCGAAAACTACCAGCCTTCCTATCTCGGGATCCGCGTGCGGGAACTGAGCGAGGCGATCGAGGCGTGGGCAAAAACGACCGAAGCGGGAAAATGCGCCCCCGCGATGCCTAAGATCCGCCGTGAACGCGCGCTCCCGCCCGGATTATTCATGCCGAGCCGGAACACATGAATAGCGCCGTTGGGCTTCGTTCTCACAGCCGAGGCTTCCGGGCCGCCGCCTTCGAGGCGGCCTTCAGGCGTCCTCGTATGAGCCGAAAAGCGCATAGATACGGGCCGTGGGATACTGGTGCCTTCGAGGAAGCGCTCGCTTGACCGCGAGCGGGTCGCGTTTTCGGCGCAACGCCGGGCGCGTGGATCGTCGGGCCGAACTTCGCCCATGAGCGTCGAATCGCTACAACAGAAACTCAACCGTTTTCTTGCCGGAACGTGGCGCGGTGTCAAGCGCGTTCAGGGTCTCCAGGGTGGCGCGCGCGCGTTCGTGCTGTCGCAAGCCCTGACCTCGGGCAGCCGGCCGGTCCTCGTGATCGCGCCCGATGCGCGCGCCGCCGAAGCGCTGTACCGCGATCTCGCCTTCTTTGTCGGCGAAACAGCTTCGCTGCCGCCGCTCGGGCGGCGCCTGCATCTGTTTGCCCCCTGGGAGGTGCTGCCGTTCGAAAGGCTTTCTCCTCCGGCCGACAACGTTGCCGCGCGCCTCGAAGGGCTCTACAAGCTGCTCGAGGAACAGGCGCCTGTGCTCGTGAGTTGCCCGGCGGCGCTGATGCAGAAGGTGCCGCCGCCCGACGCGCTCAAGCGCTCGTACTGGTATTTGGTGGCCGGCCAGGAGCTCGAGCGAGATGCGTTGGCCGCCCATTTGACGCGCTGGGGTTTTCAGAATGTGCCGCTGGTCGAAGAGCGCGGCGATTTCAGCGTGCGCGGCGGCATCATCGACCTCTTCCCACCGGGGTACGGGCGGCCGCTCAGGATCGAATTGAACGGCGATCGGCTCGAATCGATTCGCGAGTTCAACCCGGCAACCCAGCGCTCCGAGAGGGCGCTCGAGGAGCTCTTGCTCCTACCGATGAAAGAATTCTCGCTCCGGAGCGAGGCGCTGGAGGACGCGGTGCGGCGCGTTGACGCCCGGGCGGGCGAGTTGGAGATCGAGCGGCGCGCGAAAAGCGCTTTACTCGACGCTCTGCGCCAGGGCCTGCCGTTTCCGGGACTGGAGTTCCTGGTGCCTTACTTTTACCCGTCGCTCGCGACCGTTTTTTCCTACCTGCCGCCCGAAACGCTCATCTGGATCGATCGAGCCGAACGCGTCTCAGCCGAAGCGGAGCGCTTCGCCCGGCTTAGCTGGGAGCGAAACGCCAAGGCGCGCGAGGAGGGAAGCCTGGTACCGACGGCATCGGAGCTTTACCTGAGCGAGCACGACTGGCGCGACGCTCTGGCGCGGTTTCCCCAGGTCGCAGCCGAGTCACTCAAGGTCTTGGTGGCGCCCGAGAGCGGCGCCGATTCGGTGCTCGACGTGGAGACTTATCTGCCCGACATCGAGCACGAGACCGCGGCGCGCCATGGTCACGAGCCGTCGCTCGCGCCGCTTGCCGAGCGGCTGAAAGGATACGAACGCGAACGGGTGCTCCTGGTTGCGGCCACAGAAGCCGATGCCGCGCGTCTCTCCGAATTGCTTCGCCACTACGACCTCGACGTGCCGATTATCGCCGAGCCGGTTCCCGAGCTGCTGTCGCGCCGGGATCTCAAGCGCGTTCTCACCGTCGGCCATCTCGATCAAGGCTTCCGCTTGCCCGAAGCCGCCCTCGTAGCGCTCACGTTCGACGAAATCTTCGGCACGCGCAAGCGTCGTGCGGTCGCGACGCGAAGCCATCCGAGCCGTTTTCTCACGAGCCTAAGCGAGCTCCAGCAAGACGATTACGTGGTTCACCTCGATCACGGCATCGGCGTTTACCGCGGTCTCAAGTTCCTCAACGTGGCAGGCGTCGAAGGGGAGTTTCTCCATCTGGAGTACGAAGGCGGCGATCGGCTGTATCTCCCGGTCGATCGCATCAACGTCGTCCAGAAGTACATCGGCGGCGACGGCGTTCGCCCGGCGCTCGACCGGCTCGGCGGCACGCAGTGGGAAAAGGTCAAAGCCAAAGCGCGCACGTCGATCCTTGCGATGGCCGAAGAACTCGTGGCGCTTTACGCGCTCCGCGAAGCGCGCGCGGGTACCGCGTTCAAGCCGCCCGACGCGCTGTATCGCGAATTCGAGGCCGGCTTCGAGTACGAAGAGACTCCCGACCAGCAGCGCGCGATCGACGAGACCCTCGCCGGCATGCAGAGCCAAAAGCCGATGGATCGGCTGATCTGCGGTGACGTGGGTTACGGCAAAACCGAAGTGGCGATGCGCGCCGCGTTTCTCGCGGTCGAAGGCGGCAAGCAAGTCGCGGTGCTCGCGCCCACGACGATTCTCGCGCAGCAACACCTGCAGACCTTCCGCCACCGCTTCCGCAACCAGCCGGTGCGGATCGAGATGGTGAGTCGGTTTTTGACCGCGAGAGAAGTCGGCCAGGTGCTCGGCGATACCGCGGCGGGAAAGGTCGATATCCTGATCGGCACCCACCGCCTGTTGCAGAAGGACGTGAGCTTCAAAGACCTCGGTCTGGTGGTGATCGACGAGGAGCACCGATTCGGGGTGGCGCACAAGGAACGCTTGAAAAAACTCCGCCAGCTCGTCGACGTCATCAGTCTCACGGCGACGCCGATCCCGCGCACGCTCCATATGTCGCTCGTCGGCATTCGCGACTTGAGCATCATCGAGACGCCGCCGGTGGACCGCCTGGCGATTCAGACGTACGTCACGCGCTACGATGAACGGCTGATCCGCGACGCGATACTACGCGAAATCGAGCGCGGCGGGCAGGTGTTTTTCCTTCACA
>DATMBL010000368.1:0-7630 GCA_035559295.1 Candidatus Eiseniibacteriota bacterium | reverse complement strand
TGGTGGGTCGCCACGGCGTAGGCTTTCAAGAAACGGCGCACCGTCTCTTCCTCGCGCTTGATGAACGACCGGGTGGTGACGATGAGATCGGATACGACCGGCACCGACTTCACGTCGATAACCTTAATTCCCAGCTTCTTCGCTTCGGCGATGACCTCCTGGGCCAGTGGCGCGCCCTGCACGAGATCCTTCGACAACGCCATCGCCCTCGCCGGCGAAACCCCCGCGGCGACGACTTCGACGTCTTTGACCGGGTCGATGCCGGCGCGGCGCAAAATGACGCGCGCGACGAGATCGGATCGAGAACCGAGGGCCGAGACACCGATTTTCTTGCCCTTGAGCTCGCGCAGCGACGAGATCGAAGGGCTCACGCCCATGCCATAATGCTCCATTCGGATATGCGAGCCGATGAGCGTGAGATCCGCGCCGTTGAGCACGGGCTGCAGGATCGCCACGGGGCTGCCGAAGCCGATGAGCACATCGACGCCGAGCAACGATTGCACGCCGGCGGAAAACGTATCGCGGATCGGCAATTCCTCGACTTCAACTTCGTGCTTCTTAAAAATGCCGGCATCGACGCCGATGTAGGAAACCGCGGTGCCGACCTGCCAGCCGGCGTAGGCCAGGCGGATTTTACGGGACTTTTCCGCGGCTCCAAGGTCGCCCGCCGCAGCCACGATGAGGGAAAGCGCGAACGCGGTAGCGAGATGAAACGGCTTCGCTCCGATCTTCACTGCCCCTTTATAACCCACCTGCGGTCGCCATCCAAGAGCGCCGGCCCACCGCCCGGACGGGGCCGCATCCAACCCGGCGTTCGGAACGCGTCGGGCTTGCGTTGAGGGGGGCCCGGCGCCTCAAAATATCGAGTCACTCGGTTGATGGGTTGCGGCCGTGTTGGTATGTTCGGTTGCGGGGGAGGAGGCAAAGGCCATGAAGTTTCTCCACACGATGATCCGGGTCAACGATCTCGACGAATCGATAAGGTTTTACTGCGACGTTCTGGGAATGAAGCTTTTGCGCCGCAAAGACTACCCCTCGGGGCGGTTTACGTTGGCCTTCGTCGGTTTCGGCGCCGAATCGGAAAATACGGTGCTCGAGTTGACGTACAATTGGGACACGCATCGCTACGATCTCGGCAACGGCTTTGGCCATCTCGCTTTCGGTGTCGATGACATCTACAAAGCCTGCGACGACCTCCGGGCCAAAGGCGCGAAAATCGTGCGCGATCCCGGCCCTATGAAGCACGGCGGGACGGAGATCGCCTTTGTCGAGGATCCCAACGGTTACAGGATCGAACTGATCGACCTCTCCCGCCGCGAGCAGCGTGTTTGAACCATCGGGCTATGCGCCGCAACCGGCGACCGGCAGGGCGCTGATTTGCGCGCCCGCGGGATTTCATCTACGATAACCGTCACACGCGGGGATTTCGATCCGAAAACCGAGGAGGAATTGCTTCGATGGCGACAATGATCACCAGCGACTGTATCAACTGCGGGGCCTGCGAACCCGAGTGTCCAAACAACGCCATCTCGCAAGGCGATCCGGTTTATGTCATCGACCCCAATCTATGCACCGAATGCGTGGGCTTCCACGACTATGAAGCGTGCGCTGCGGTTTGCCCGGTCGATTGCTGCGTCACGGATCCGAACAACATCGAGAGCGAAGAGGTTCTCATCGCGCGCGCCCGTGCGCTTCATCCGGAGATCCAGTTCGGCGAACAGTTCGAATCCCGTTTTCGCAAAGGCCAGGGGAAAGGCGCGCCCGACGGTGCTGCCGCGCCGGCCCAGGCTCGGCCGGCCGGTCCCGGAACTGCGCCAAGCGAACCGGCGGCGCCGGCGCAGGGCGCTCAGAGGCCTTCCCCGTCAAGGCCGGCTGCCGCGGCCGCTCCGGCGCCCGCTCCAGGACCCGTTTCGGACCGTCAACTCCCGGCGGAAACCGCGGTCAATTTCATCGATTTGCCGGATATGGACTCCTGGGAAATTCCGGTTCGGTGCTTCAAGTGCAATCAAACTCACGTCGAGCCGGTGCGTTCCTTTCTCGTCGGCAACGTGCTGTTCTGCCCCCACTGCCACAAGTCGATGGTGGTGCGCGATAATCTGAACTTCCACATAAGATCGGTTCTGAAAGAAGCCTACGAGCGGTGGCAGCGCGACCGGGCTGAGTTTGAAACCCGCCGCGAAAAGGAACTGCTCGATTTTCTCGAGAAACGCGCCCGGGACGCTCGGGCTTTCGAGACCCACCAGCGCCGCGAACTTGAAAACATCCGCGCACAGCTGGGCGCGATCGGCGAGACCTACGACGCGCCCGGCAGGCCGTTGAAGCGCGGCGCGCGTTTCGGTTGGGGATGACACGCGGCCGCGCATGTTCTATGCCTGGCTGCATGTGATCGCCCTCATCGTCTATCTCGGGGCGATCTCCGGCCTGTCCTTCATTCTTCTTCCTTCGGTTGCCGCGTTGGAAACGCAGGAAGCGAAACTCCGCCTTTTGACCCGCGGCCTGAAACTGTACAGTCCCATGCAAGTGGGCGCCCTCGGTATTGTCCTCTTTACCGGCGCGTTCCAGTTGACCGAGTTGAAAGCGCTTTATCGCGACGCTTTTGTGGAACAGATCGCTTACACGCTGGGCATCAAGCTCGTTTTCGCCTTTTTTCTGATTATGGTAAGCGTCTACCAGTCGCTCGGGGTGGGCCACCGCTTCGTCCGCCGGCAGGAAAGCGGCGAGGCGGCAAGCGCCAACGAGCTCGCCGCTCTGATCCGTCGCTTGAACAACAGCAGCGCCGTCATTTTAGTTTTGGCGCTGATTACATTGTGGCTCGGGCTTCGCCTGCGCGCGTGAGCGTCAATCTCCGCCGAAACACTTAGAGATGTCGCAAAAAGAGGAATTACTCACCACGAAGTATGACATGACCTTACGCTCGCCCCTCGGCGATCAAAAGGTGGACGCAAGTGGCCATTCTCCGAGTCCGTCATTCCCGCATGCTTTTAGCGGGGAAACCAGGCGAAATTCTGACTGGACGCCGATTAACGCATTCGGGGGCGACGATTTCGGGAGCCCCGTGTTCATTTGCGACGCCATTTTCAAAGGAGGTCACGAAGAGTACGAAGGTAAAGATTTCAAAAGGACGGTTTCCAAATCCTTCGCGTCCTTCGTGCGCTTCGTGGCGCTGATCATTCGGAGGTGACCCGTGACGCCTGCGCGCTTGCGTATCATTTACCGTTCCAAATCCCACGCGCCGCTCTGGCTCGTGGCCGGCCACTCGGGAGTCTGGGAGCGAAACGGGCTCGAGGTCGACACCTCGCCGCAGACCGCGCGGGAGAAGGCCGTGGACGCCTTGAAGCGGGGCGAGGTCGATCTCATCTCGGGGAATCATCACAATCTCTACGCTCGGAACGCCAAACACGGCGAGGATTTTGTTCACCTGGCCCAGGCAACCAACAACTGGACTGAAAACCGGCTGGTGAGTGCCGGCGCCGTCGCCTCGGTTCGGGATCTCAGGGGCAAGAGCGTGGTGGTGGACAAACTGAATTCACACGCCGGCCTCAACGTTTGGCTTTTCCTCCGGCAGGAAGGGCTCGACGTCGATCGCGGCGATGTCGAGCTCGTCGAGATCCGTGGATCCGCGGAAGAGCGCTGGCGGCGGGTTTGCGCCGGAGAGTTTGCGGCGACTTTTGTGGGAGCGCCTCACGACCGACGCGCCGCCAAAGCCGGCGCGCGCGTGATCCCGGTTCGACCGATGCCGATGATCCGGGGTGTCACCTTGACCACGACCATGAGCTTTGTGAGAAGCCATTCGGAGCAGATCCGCCGACTCATCCGCGGATTTGTCGAGGCGATCGATTTTTTCATCGGCCAGCGGGAGGCGACGCTGAAGATTCTCGAGCGCCACGCCGCCCCACACATCGGGCTCGAGAACGATCGCGAGGTCGAGACGCTTTACGAGGAATGGGCGCGCTCGCTCGAGCGTAAGCCTTACCCGTCACCCGCCGCGATCGCCAACGTGTTTCAACTCGCCGTCCGGCGAGACCCGGAAATCGCGAGCTTCAACCCGCTCAGGTTGTGGAACACCCATTACGTGCGGGAACTCGATCACGGCATGGGTCCCGGCCGCGCGTAAATCGACCGGTCTCCCGCCAAACGCAACGAAAAAGGGGAGGCTCATGCCTCCCCTTTTTTCTGGCGAGCGACTGATACGGCGAGTGTGACTATCGTTTGCTCAAGGTCTCGCCCTCCGGCTGGGATCGCCCCTGTACGTTCGGGGTCGCCGGGGAGGTGGCGGCGGCGTCGGCGGGAGGAGCAGAAGTGATTCCTTCGCGATAAACCAAGACCTCGACTCTGCGGTTTTTCGCTCTGTCTTTGGCGGTTTTGTTCTCGACCGCCGGGGACGTTTCGCCGTACGACACCGTGACGACGCGGAGCGGATCGATTTTCTTTTGCGTGATCAAATAACGCGCCACGCCTTCCGCTCTCCTGCGTCCGAGCTCATAGTTGTAGTCCTCGGAGCCGACGCTGTCGGTATGGCCGGCGATCAAAAAGATCGCGCCTTCCATCCCCGCCGGATCACCCTTGAGATCGCTCAAGAAGCCATCGATCTCTTTCTTCGCGTCAGCCGGAAGCGTCGCCGAATTGAAGCCGAAGTTGGCGCCCTCGCGCAGGTCGATCACGAACTTCCGCTCGAGTCGGAGGTTCGCCAGAGAGTTCAGGGCCTTTTCCGCCTTGGCATCGACCTGTCCCAACCGCCCTTCGAACTGCCCGAGTTTCCCCTCAACACCGCTGATCCGACCACCGAGGCTACCGATCTGGCTCTCGGCCTGATTCAACCGGTTCTCGCTTTCGCCCACTCTGGCCGATACCGGGTCCATCTGCTCTTTGACCCAATTACGAGTCGCCAAGCACCCCGGCAACCCGAGCAGAGCCAACGCAACGAGGCTCCAACCGGTCACCGAATTGAGATCCTTCATATGACTCCTCCTTTTATTCCACTCCGAAGGTTACAAAGTTCTGCCCATTGAGGTGCAAATTCGGAACGGCGAGGCGCTTTGAATCAAAATTCGTGCCATCTTGACCTATTCTGAAAGATCCTCGATATATGCATTTTTATGCATTTTTTACTGTTAGACGATTCTTTCCCAAGACCGTTCTTCGTAGGCATGTTCATACACTAAACGGATGATTTTGCCAACAACAAAATCACCCGCCCGTCCGTTTAAGTGAACAACCGGTGTGCCGGGCCGAAGCGACGCGACGCAAGATCGGCCCGTGAGCGAGCGCCGACCAACTCCGACATGGCCTGCAAAAGTTCGGGCGCTGAGAAAGGTTTTTCGAGCATTACGGTGACGTGGCGCCGCCGTTCGGCCTCGAGCCGGCGACGATAGGCGGCGATGCTGGCGCTCATGTAAATAGCGGGAATACGGGGAGCCACTTTGCGAATCTGCTTCATCATCGTAAGACCGCTCTGCAACGGCATCTCGATATCGGTGATGACGAGGTCGGGGCGGGTGACGAGGAAGTTGAAGTAACCGAACAGCCCGTTCTCGGCCCCGGCGGTGTCGTGGCCCGCCGCCTGGAGGATGCGGCACGTGATCCGCAATACCGCCTGGTCATCATCAACCACGAGAATCTTCACGCTTCACACCCGCCGTGGCGCGACGCTATACCGACCGCGACGGGAAAGCAAAGCCCGTACCATGGTTTCAAGGCCGCTCTAAGTCGCCGATCGCACGCGGTCGCCCGCGCTCGCTCTCCGAAAGCTTCGCAGGAAATTTCCTGCGCTACCGTTTCCCGACCAGACGGTTTCTCAGCGGCGGCGCGCGCACCCGCGGGCGAGTCGCCGCAGACGGGCCGGCGAGCTTTGCGGCGATTTACTCGTTTTGCGCGGCTTCGGAAGCCTTTGACTTTTTGAAGCTCTCGACGCTCAGATCGTGTTTCTTTAGAAGATCGTAGAGATCCGCTCGGTACTTTCCGGCGAGCTTGGCGGCTTGGGTGACGTTGCCCTCGGTGAGAGAGAGAACTTGAACGAGATAATCCTTTTCGAAAGCGTCGCGGGCGTCTTTCAGCGGCTTCAGCGTTTCGTCGCCGTTCAGGTACTTGTGGTGCGGCAGGCTCCGCGCGTTATCCGAGCCGGTTTTGGCCCGCAGGACGCAATCCTCCGTGATCAAATCCTTTTGTGTCATCGCCACCGCGTATTCGATCGCGTTCTCGAGCTCGCGCACGTTCCCCGGCCAGTCGTGGAGCATCAGGATCTTCAATACTTCGGGCGTTATTCCTTTGACGTCCTTCTTCATTTGCTGGCTGAACTTCTTGAGAAACTGGTCGACGAGCGGAACGATGTCTTCTTTGCGCTCGCGCAACGGCGGCAGCTGAATGGGAATGACGTGAATCCGGTAAAATAGATCGTCTCTAAACTGCCCTTTTTGCACCAGTTCCTGGAGATCCTTGTTGGTTGCGACGATCACCCGAACATCGACTTGGACCGGCGCGTCGCCGCCGACCGGATAGAACTGTCGTTCTTGCAGCGCCCGCAGCAGCTTCGATTGCGTTGCCAGCGGCATGTCCCCGATCTCGTCGAGAAACAACGTGCCGCCGTCGGCCTGGGTGAAAAGCCCTTTGGTGCTTCTCAACGCGCCGGTGAACGCGCCTTTTTCGTGACCGAACAGCTCGCTTTCCAGCAGCGTTTCCGGCAGCGCGGCGCAATTGAGAGCGACAAACGGACCGTTGCGCCGCTCGCTCGCGAAGTGGATCGCCTTGGCGATCAGTTCCTTGCCCGTGCCGCTCTCGCCGTGGATGTACACCGTCGAATCGAGCTTCGCGATCCGCGCCACGATGTCCAGCACCGAACGCATTTTGGCGCTGCGCGCGATAATGTTGTCGAAGTCGTATTTCTCCTCAAGCAGGCCTTTGAGGCGCTTGACCTCGGAGTTCAGGCGGCGGTGCTCGAGAGCCCTCTCGATCTGGAGCAGGAGATCGCGCGGTTCGAAGGGTTTGGTGAGATAGCTGTAAGCGCCCTTACGCATCGCTTCGACCGCGCTTTCGATGCTCCCATGCGCCGTGAGAATGATCGCCGGGAGCTCCGGGTTGATCGCGTGGACTTCTTGCATCAGGGAAATGCCGTCGCGTTGAGCGAGCATCAGGTCGAGGAGACAGAGATCCAGCGCCTGCCCCTTCACCGCCTGGATCGCCTCTTCTTCCGTGAGCGCCGCGGTCACCGCATAGTTCGCGGATTCGAGCCGCATTTTCACGACTTCGATGAGGTTTTTATCGTCGTCCACGACCAGGATCTTTCCGAGTGCCATCGCTCGCCCTACCTTCCTCTATCCCGTTTCTTCTCTTCGATTTCGAGGTCCACCTGCTTCAACTTCTCCACCCCGTCCAGCACGCCGACCCAGATCCTAGCTTGTTCGACGAGGGGACTTTCGGGAAAGTTCTTAATAACGCGGTTAAAAAACCCGATCGCGCGTTTGTTGTCCTTTTTCGGGTTTTTCGGGTGCGCGTAGATAAGCCCCATGTTGAACGTGGCGGCGTCGGATGGCGGTTGCTCTTTCGCCAGCGTCACGGCGCGCTGGCTTTCGCGCATCGAGCCTTCGAAGTCTCCTTTGGACAGGAGGCTCTGCGCCTCCAGCAGCGCCGATTGGGC